>CAYVNJ010000007.1:0-34717 GCA_964452865.1 uncultured Sangeribacter sp.
TTAAGCTCGCTGTGTGCATTTGCCAGCTCTTTACCATTGACCAGAAGCTCAAAGCGTTCGGTCAGTACAGGATTATGACGATGACGCTTGGTAAGCGGTGACATCTCTATAGGATAGTCGGTGATGAATGTGGGCTGTATGTATTTAGATTCACGCTGCTCGCCAAAAATTTCATCAATAAGCTTGCCTTTGCCCATTGTCTTATCCGTCTCAATCCCGAGAGCTTTGCATATTTCACGCAATTCGTCTTCCGACTTGCCCTCGATATCGTATCCTGTATGTTCCTTGATAGCCTCAGCCATGGTAACACGCGGATAGGGTGCTTTGAAACTGATTACGTTATCACCTACTTTCACCTCTGTAGAACCGTTTACGTCGGTGCTGACCTTCTCAAGCATACGCTCAGTAAAATTCATCATCCAGTTGTAATCCTTATAGCTGACATATATTTCCATACATGTAAACTCGGGATTATGGGTACGGTCCATACCCTCGTTGCGGAAATTACGGCTGAACTCATACACTCCCTCAAATCCGCCGACAATCAGACGTTTGAGATAGAGTTCATTGGCAATACGCAAGTAGAGAGGAATATCAAGTGTGTTGTGGTGGGTAATGAACGGACGGGCAGCGGCTCCGCCGGGTATTGACTGGAGGATAGGAGTATCAACCTCTACGTAACCGTGTTCATTGAAGAAATTGCGCATCGAGTTGAACATCTTGGTGCGCTTCAGGAAAATATCTTTAACTCCTTTATTGACCACCAGGTCAACATAGCGGCGACGGTATCTCTGCTCAGGGTCGGTAAAGGCATCATAGGCCTGACCGTCCTTCATCTTGACAATAGGTAACGGACGCAGACTCTTTGAAAGGAGTGTGAGTGTTTTGGCATGAACTGTTATCTCTCCAGTTTTGGTACGGAATACAAAACCGGTGATACCAACAAAGTCGCCGATGTCAAGAAGTTTCTTGAATACCGTGTTATAAAGTTCTTTATCCTCTCCGGGGCAAATGTCATCGCGGCTTATGTACACCTGAATACGACCACGGCTGTCCTGGAGTTCCACGAATGACGCTTTACCCATAATACGCCGGCTCATGATGCGCCCGGCTATGCTTACATTGCGTGGTTCTGCATCGTCTGAAAATGATTCCTTCATCTCGTCGGTATATGCATCTACCTTAAATTCAGCTGCGGGATAGGGTTCAATTCCACGTTCGCGGAGCGCCTGAAGGCTACGACGGCGCACTGCTTCTTGCTCGGATAACTCTTGATTTGCCATAATCATTCTGATGTTCAGTATTATTATGGCGCGAAGTTACAAAAAAATAGCCATTTCCCCAATCGCAGCGTTTTGAGAAAGAACGATTTTTTGTAATTTCGCGCCATGACTTCGGATATTTTCAGCATCTACCCAGGGCTTATGGCGGTCACATTCGGTGGTGCAGGGCTGATATGCAGTGCACTATGTGCAGGCACATTCATACCTATGTTGCGTCGCACAGCAGAATTGTCCGACAACGTTGATGTCAGCACCACAGATGCCCCAAAAGTGTCAGTGATAGTATATTCACACAACGCGGCTCAAGCATTGCCGGATATTATACATTCACTTGCAATCCAGGACTATCCAGATTTTGAAATTATTGTTGTTGACGACGGTTCGACCGACAATTCGGCTGATATTCTTGAAAGACTTGCAACTGAAGAACCCAGATTGCATCACACTTTCGTGCCGGAAAATTCCATCAATCTCAGCAGGCGTAAATTAGCCCTGACCCTCGGCATCAAGGCAGCCACCGGCAAAATTATACTAACTACCGACGCAACATGCAGTATATGTTCTGACAAATGGATAGCTCTGATGACTCGACATTTCAACAATCCCGCGACAGACCTTGTACTCGGTTATGCAGCTCCAACTGAATCGCGTAGTCCGGGACGCTTGTACCGTACTTTCGATTTCACAATGACTTCCGCGCAATGGCTGGCCTCAGCCACATCCGGGCATCCATTCAGGGGTGACAGCAGAAACATGGCCTACCGACGCGATATATTTTTCGAACACAAAGGATTCGGCTCAAATATATGGACTCACTACGGAGAGGATGACCTTTTCATATCGGATTTTGCCAATGGGAGCAACACAACGGTAGAGGCTTCTTCTCTCGCAATGATTCACCTTTCGGCAGAAAGTTGCGGACACAAGGCATGGTCAGCATCAAAAGAACGACACTATTTCACATCTTGCTACCTGCACACAAGTGCACACAGACGCAATTCTGTGGGCGGATGGCTTTTGTGGATTGCTACGGTTTTCCTTGCGGCCTCAGCACTGACCGGGCTACCTTCTCCCTATACACTTGCGTCTGCTATCTTGTTGGCAGGACTCCTGTATAGCATTTTGATTGTCAGCTATCGTTCGGCTCAGAAGCGTCTGGACACAGGCCACCTCGCATTGACAATAATACCCTTCTTCTATCTCAAACCTATTACCGATGCCTTAAAGGCTTTGAAATTTAACGGACGACGTAAACAGAATTTCACCTGGCAACGATGACAGACGGCAGGTCGCCACGTTCGAAAGCATCAATAAATGAGCCAGGCGTCACGTTAATTACTTTCACACCGATTTTATCGGCATATTGACGGATGTCAAAATACGACTTGAATGCTATATAAAGCGATTTCAGTATTGAATGAAGCGGATAGTTATGGTATTCCGACACCACGCGCCGTTTCTCATGGTCATTATCCTCATAGAAATGTGGCTGAACGCTTATCACTCGGTTGTTTTCATCCACATCCAGTGTCTTTGTCCATGAATGGTCAGCCCCTGCCACGTAGATAGTGCCGAAACCAAGCCTTATGGCAGCCATGAGTGCAGGGATTAGTACATTTCGCGGGCGGGGAGTTCCTATCCCCGCATTATATGCCGCATGACACAATGGTGCAAAGCCCTCGCAAGGGCACATAGGAAATCCGGCAACGGTAATACCTGATTTCTTCGGAAGAAGATTTTGCACTTCATTTAGGCGTCCATAGGGCACAAGCAATGTCATAGGCCAATCGACGGCTGATATATTCTCCCAAAGCATCCTGACATTGGCATCGCTGCTTGCATTCGCAAAAAAATGAGGGTCGGCCAATATGTAATAGTCCGGCTTCAGTTGTACGAACACGGATGTATTCGCAGCAAAATTGACAGCCATTGTTTTCATTGATTTCAATGCCTCGCCATAAACATCAATCGTATTACGCAGGGAAGGTCCGTTTCCAAGCACCACAATAAAGTCATCCTGCCTTATAGATTTCCGCTGCGACCAATGATGCACCGCAGGCAACATCCTGACCATTGAAACCGACGACTGAACTGTTTTATCGATGAAATCGAGTATTTTATGCTTCTTCATAATCAAAAAAATCACTTATCGAAAAGATAAAAATACCGTCCCGCAAGCCTGAGCGGACAGACCTTGAACCCATTTCGTCTCAATGCCATATACTTCTGCACGTTATTCATGAACAACCGGTTTTTAAGAGTGGCGGATATGCCACCCGGTGTCAGACGTGTCAAGGATACAGGCAGATACAAAGTCTTCAGACGCGATGCAAGAAACACTCTCACACAGAAATCAAAATCTGCTCCGGTTGAGTATATTGTATTAAAAGTCCCGATTTCATCGTATGTTTTCTTAGTCACAAACATAGATGGATGCGGTGGCTGCAGTCCACATTTAAGAGCCTTCGGTCCGAAACGGCGTGCCGAATAATATCTGTCACTATCACCCATATATTCCGCATCGCCGTACACGACTGAAATATCCGGGGCGACGGCTCGACTTACCATCGACAGTACATCAGGGGTCGTATAGACATCGTTGGCGTGCAATATACTTATTATCTCTCCTTGAGCTATATCTATAGCCTGATTGAGAGCCTGATAAATACCTTTGCCGGTCTGACGCAGCAGCCTCACTTCGTGCTTTGCCTGTCGTGCGTATGTTTCCATAATCGCCAATGACCCGTCTGTACTTCCACCGTCAATCAGGATATGCTCTACCTGACCACAGGCTGTCATTGTCTGCGACTCAACCGAAGCAAGTGTTGCCTCTATTGTAGGAGCCTCATCAAGCACGGATGTTATGACAGAAAAACGCGGTTTCATCGTAGTATTTTCACTATCTAAGCATAAGGAATGTCGCTGTGAGAGCCATAGCGAGACAAACGGTATATATACCCCCCCATACTATCATTTTGCTTCTAAGCAGAATATTATTCAACATTGTCTGCACAGCTCTGACAGCCATAGGCACGGCCATGGGAACAAACGGAAGATAGTAGCGTGCTGTTGTACCGCAACTGTAGAATGCCACTCCACAATAGCATACGAGCCAGAACAAAGCCCACCGGTTAAGCCCTGCCGACCCACGACGAACAAATAAGAAGATATAAAATGAACTTATAGCCCAGAACAATATATACCATGGAAAGGAAAAATGTCCGTATGGAAAAAACGCGCCAAGCGACAAGTCTCGCCTTAAATGCCAGGGCAATGGCATCAATGTCTGGACTGCAGCAGTGAAAGGCACGAGAATGATACGCACCCATACCGGCCAGAAATAATATTCCCACATCAATTTACCATAGAAACCGGCCGACGGTACAGCCAGCATCCCCCCGGTCAGACTGTGTTCGGAAGTGATGTCCTCAACAGAAACAGTCATCTGAAATTCCCTACCACACAGAAGCACCCCCATAGCTAACAAGCCAAGATAAATGCAATCGTATAGCGAACCCATACTTCGGCGTAATGAGACAATCAGTATTCCACCCATTATAAACACCGCCAGCTGCGATTTGAAGACTATCATCAACATCGCACCGACAGCAGCCAGGCATATACCCTTCGGTCCCAACCGCCTTCTTGATGCAAGGGCTAATGCAAAAGCCATGCATGTAAATGCCAGCACTCCACCTGCGTCCTTAAGGTCGACAGTCCCCATCAGTATAAGATTAGCAACAGAGGATATGGCAAGGCCGCTTACAAAAGCCACTTTTTTCTCATTCTCAAGTGCAGGCTGCAACAAAAATACCGACATCCTTGCCCCGACTATAACAGTGACCAAAACAATAAGTGAGTTTACAATGAGAGGCACAGCTATATTAGGACCGGTAAGCCGGAATAACATTCCGAGAGCCATGACATAAGATGCGTTTCCATAGAAATACATCTGTCCGTCAATGGCAAAATCCCGCGCGGCATTATAATCGCGTGCGTAGTCAACCATCAGAGCCGGTTGCGCCAGTGAAGAGCCTTCCGGCGATATCCACGTATATATATTAAGCGCACAACCGATAATAAGGAGCGTTCCGGTGGCAGAAAGCAACCAACCGAAACTTTTCGACATTCCACGCACACAATACATTGCCCAGAGCAGACACATTGCCCAGAGGAAATAAAACACCGCAGCCATAGCCACTCCCTGCAGTCCGCCAATCACAGCAGCAAATGCCGCGCAGGCCATGGCCGGAGCAAGAAACCACAAATATTTTATTGCTACAACTTTCATTTAAGTTTGCAAATATAATAATAAAGAGCAGACGAGACAAAAACATAATTATCACAACAAATTGCCAAAAACTTATTCAGATGCTATTGCAACTTCAAATAATATGATGTAATTTTGCACCGAAATTAAATCTAAGCACAGTTATGGACAAGATTGACAGACTCGACAGACGAATACTCAACATTATCATGCGCAATGCGCGCATACCTTCAAAAGATGTAGCAATTGTATGCGGTGTATCGCGTGCCGCTATACATCAGCGCATCCAGCGTCTCATTGAAATGAAGGTTATCACAGGTTCAGGTTATAACGTAGACGCTAAGCGCCTTGGTTTCAACACATGCACATACATAGGCGTAAAACTTGAAAAAGGTTCTATGTACCGCGAAGTGGTTGGAGAACTCGAAAAAATCAAAGAAGTTGTTGAATGCCATTATACCACAGGTCCTTACTCAATGCTCATCAAGGTATTTGCCCGCGACAACCAGGACCTGATGTCAATCCTCAACAACCGTATCCAGCACATCCCAGGTGTAACAGAAACTGAAACACTTATCTCGCTCGAACAAAGCTTCAACCGCGAAATAGAGATTGACGTGGACTAAATATCCGGAGCGTCGGGACAACAGACGCACACCACACCGATGAAGCATAAAACACTTTATTCCATTTTGGCCGTCCTGTTTCTTGCAGCGACGGCCTTAGTATTCTTTTACCCTGATGCGGTAGAAGGCAATGTGCTGATGCAGCACGACATTCAGCAAGGATTAGCCAACGGCCACGAAGGAGAACTTTACCGCGAAGCTACCGGCAACACCACACGTTGGACAAACTCGCTGTTCGGAGGAATGCCGACATTCCAGATTTCACCGTCCTACACT
This sequence comes from uncultured Sangeribacter sp., assembly GCA_964452865.1. GTDB lineage: Bacteria > Bacteroidota > Bacteroidia > Bacteroidales > Muribaculaceae > Lepagella. Next base: position 6,456 of record CAYVNJ010000007.1, read on the forward strand.
GCCAATGGAGCGCTCGGTTGGCTGGCTAAGGCCTACACCCTGTGGTTGCCATCGCCTGCGGGACTTCTGTTCTCAATGATGCTCGGCTTCTTCATCATGATGCTTTGTTTCCGAAAGAAATGGTATATCTCACTTTTCGGTGCGGTGGCATGGGGGTTCTCATCATATTTCATCATAATCATCGGTGCCGGGCATATCTGGAAATTCCTGGCTTTGTCATTCATCCCACCAACTATCGGTGGAATTGCTCTATGCTACAGAGGACGATATGTTGCCGGCACGGCATTGGCAGCCCTGTTCGGAGCTCTGCAGCTGCAAGCCAATCATCCGCAGATGTCATACTATTTCTTCTTCGTGATTATTGCAATGGCAATTGCATGGCTTGTGAAAGCCATACGAAATCATGAGGCAGGACGCTGGGGCATCTCGACAGGATGTGTCGTATTGGCCGGTGCATTGGCTCTGGCAGCTAACTCATCCAGCATATACCACACATACAAATACGCCAAAGAAACTGAACGCGGCCGCTCTACTGAACTGACAACAGCTTCAACAGGTCAAACTACCCCTGCCGCACAAAAAGACGGCCTTTCATTTGAGTATATAACCGCATGGAGCTACGGACCGTCTGAAACATTCACTCTGCTCATTCCCAATGTCAAGGGGGGTGCTTCAATAAAGCCTGTGGCGGGCGATAATAAAATCAAAGGTGTAGAAGCCACACCAAAAGCCACCGAGCTATACGAACAATCACGTGTTAACCCCGATGAATACTTATGGATGCAACAATTCACCCAGTATTTCGGCGACCAACCTATGACAAACGGTCCGGTCTATGTGGGTGCATTCGTACTTCTGCTTGCCATTCTGGCACTGTTCATTTGCGAAGGAGGCATGAAATGGGCTTTGTTAGCCGTATCCATACTTGCCATTCTACTGTCATGGGGTGCGCATCTTGAGCCGTTCTCCCGCTTCTTCATCGACAACATTCCCGGTTACAATCGCTTCCGCACAGTATCATCAATTCTCGTAATAGTCGAGTTTACGATACCGCTTCTCGCATGTATGGCTCTTAAAAAGATTGTCGAGACTCCGGATTTTCTCAAAAAATATGGCTCACAAATTACCGGAGTAATGGGTGTTGGAGCTCTGATATGCTTAATGGGCACACTCTTTCCTTCAATTTTCGGTTCGGACGGCATGAGCAGTTCCGAAACGGAACAACTGGCCGCGGCCGGTGCGTTTGCCGAACCTCAACTTGCCAACGTGCTACATGCCATACGCGAATCACGCCTCGCCCTCGTATCGTCAGACTGTCTGCGTTCGCTCATCTTCATTCTTGTAGGATACGCACTGCTCTACCTATACGGCAAAGGACGCCTCGGCAAAAACCCAGCTATTTTTGTATGCACTCTGACTGTGCTAGTTCTGATTGACCTGTTCAGCATTGACAAACGCTATGTCAATTCGGAAAACTTCATGTCGCCACAGCCGTATGAAGAGACATTTGAAATGACATCTGCCGACCGACGCATACTCGCCGACCAAAGCAACTACAGAGTGCTTGATGTCAAGGACTTCGGAGGTGCACGCTCATCATATTTCCATAAAACTATCGGCGGCTACCACGCAGCAAAGCTAACCAGATATAACGACCTCATAGAGCATCAGATTATGCGTGGCAACCAGAATGTGCTCAACATGCTTAACGCCAAATATATCATGTCGGGAGACTCTGTCGAAGTTAACCCCGCAGCCCTGGGCAACGCATGGTTCGTGTCAAATATCGAATATGTCGATTCTCCAAATGCTGAAATGCAAGCTCTTGACAATCTTGACCCGGCACATTCAGCAGTAGCCGACCGCAAATTTGCCTCAATATTAGGAAATGCCATACAGACCGCCCCAGATGATACTATCTTCGAAACATCGTATGCACCTAACCGCCTGTCATATAAATCACGTTCGGCTCGCGGAGGTGTAGCGGTATTTAGCGAAATTTTCTTCCCTTGGGGTTGGGATGCCACCGTTGACGGTAAGAAAACAGACATCGGCCGCGTGAATTATGTTCTGCGTTCAATACGAGTACCGGCAGGAGAACATGAGATTGTCATGACTTTCGACCCGCAGTCTGTAAAGACTACCGAAACAGTGTCATTGGTGGCTTTAATACTCATTTATGTACTTTGTGCCGGGGCTCTCGTAATATGGGGTTTGAAAAAGCGCAAGTATTGATAAACCGTTGGCGGCACACACTCGGATTTGGTGTGCACTCTCCTGCCGCCTTCGCCTTTATCAAGACAATCATACGCTGCCCCTATGCTTATTATGCCGATGCAGAAATAAAATCGCGGCAGTCGCGCATACTGCATCGTATAGCAGCGCGCGCCCCGCTTAAAGGTGTATACTTCGACCCTGACATCACCAATGAAACCGTCAATGCTGTCCGCATGGCCGACAGTCGGTTATGCCGGATGACACATCCCGGCGAGATGAAAGAAAACATATTGGCTGTTATCGGTTCTCGGCCTGACGCAAGAATATTGAATGTTCTTGCCGCAGGCAAAGACAATATAATATACCTGTCTGATTTAACCGCCGTCGACCTTGCCTCGATTTGCAGTAAACTTAATCGAGGCTTTCTGCTACACTCTCCTAAGCGTGCCATACTTGTTACGTCCGACAGAATGGAATTTGTAAGCTACGACATCAACCTCTGACCATGGACAGCAGAAAGAACAACGATGTTTTACTTGACAATTTTGCAGCTGCACTCACACTTGAACGAGGGCTTTCGTCAAATACCGTAGCTGCCTATAAGCGCGATACACGTCACCTGCTGGCACAACTTGAAGCAATAGGCCTCAACCCTGAAGATGCTTGCGAAGCCGACCTGCATACATTTCTTGCCGAAATCTACGACCTCGGGCTAGCGCCCTCAAGCCGAGCGCGTTTGCTTGCAGGGGTCAAAGCATTCTACAGGTTTCTTAAATCAGAAGGATATGTAAAGGATAATCCGGCGGAAGATTTGCGTCCTCCACAAACCGGGCGTCATCTGCCCGATGTGCTCAGCATAGAGGAAATAGACGCCATGATTGCAGCAATTGACCTTTCAACACCCGAAGGCCAACGCAACCGCGCCATAGTGGAAACATTATACGGAAGCGGACTACGAGTCAGCGAACTTACTTCTCTTCAAATCAGCCGGATAGACCTCAATGAAGAAATAGCCAGCGTTTTCGGCAAAGGGTCGAAACAACGTCTCGTACCGCTATCTCCGATTGCTATTCAGGAAATACGACGTTATATGGAAGAAAGACCGGTTGCCCGGCGGGGTCATGAAGACATATTGTTTCTCAACCGGCGCGGGAAACAGTTGACCCGCGAAATGATTTTCATCATTATAAAACGCCTTGCGGGTTTAGCCGGCATAAAAAAGAACGTCAGTCCACACACGTTGAGGCATTCTTTTGCCACTCATCTTCTCGAAGGTGGTGCAAACCTCCGTGCCATTCAGGAGATGCTCGGACACGCGTCCATAACCACAACCGAAATATACACTCATATCGACAGACGCCGACTTCGCACAGAACTGCTGGCACATCATCCGCACTTCAATAAAAAATAGAGCGCCCCGCCATGCGGAACACTCTTCCTTAAGTGCGCACGAAGGGACTCGAACCCCCACGTCTCTCGACACTAGATCCTAAGTCTAGCGCGGCTACCAATTACGCCACGTGCGCATAAGTTGACCTTAGATGTTGCAAAGGTAGTAATTACTCACAAGATGTGCAATACAATCACAAATTTTTTCGTTACTTATTCATGAAACAGACGCCTACAGACAATATTGCAGAGATACTGATTGAAGAAGCACAACGTATTAACTGCCCGGAATTTATCAAATCAGACCCAGTTCAGTTCCCACACAGGTTTTCCGACGTACGTGACATCGAAATAGTATCGTTGCTATGCTCAAATATTGCATGGGGTCGCCGCGAAATGATATGCCGCGACTGCAATCGCCTGCTCGAACTGCTTGAAAACGAACCATATCGGTTTGTCACTACCGGACCGGTTGAAGACATAGAAGACACCCTCAACATTCACCGTACATTCTTCGGTCGAAATCTAAAACACTATCTGCGGGCATTGAGGCTCATATACAGCCGCCATGAAAGCATCGATGCATTCTGCCGCTCAGCAGGCGCTCAAAACTCGGACGCCCCCGCCTGGACACTTGCCGACGCACTGCGAAACGCTATGACAGATGCCAACAACTCACCAGCCGACAGTCGTTGCATGCCTGCGCGGCTTGACAATTCAGCCCTGAAACGTTTGAACATGGCTCTGCGTTGGCTTGTTCGCAACGACGGCATAGTCGACCTTGGGGTGTGGCGCTCACTGAAACCGGCTCAACTTTTCATTCCTCTGGACGTGCACGTAGGCAATACAGCCCGCCAACTCGGACTCTTATTCCGCAAAGCGCAAGACAAAAAATCTGTCATGGAGCTTACTACCCGTCTGCGCGAAATATGTCCTGAAGACCCTGTACTTCTCGACTTCGCTCTTTTCGGCCTGGGCATTGAGGCAAACCGTCAGTCAGACATCAGAGATTTGCAATAATAAGCCAAATGTCTTATCTTTGCACCACATCAACCAATTAAGTATAGATTTGGATACTGACCCTTTGCCGGCCTCTCCGGCCACGCAGCTCTGCATCATCATACTGCAGAGCGCAATTGAATTCATAGCTCCCCCCTCATGGAGTGCCTTCTTTTGGATTATAGCCATAGCTTTATTATGTCTGCTCGTGTCGGCATTTATTTCCGGCAGCGAGATTGCTTTTTTCGGTCTTACTCCTCAGGAAGAGGATGAAATAGACGAAAAAGCCTCCACACAATCCCCCCAAAAAGCAGCATCGGCCGCCCGAAGCCTGATGTCTGATATGGAACGTCTCCTGGCAACTATTCTTATTACGAACAACCTCGTCAACGTGACAATGGTCATCCTGATGACCTTCGCCATTCATCAGACAGTCAAATTCAACTCTGAAGCTGTCAACTTCCTCGTTCAGACAGTATTCCTTACATTCCTCCTGCTGCTTTTTGGAGAAATTCTGCCGAAACTTATTGCCAGAGGACAGAAGATGAAATGGGTACTTGCCGCCGCTCCTACATTAAAAATAATCTATCGCATACTTGGACCTGCAGCAAAACTCATGGCCCGCTCTACAAAGATTGTCAACAGACTCGTGACAAAGAAACAGGAGTCGATATCGACCGATGAGCTGTCGACTGCATTGGAAATATCCGATGTAGAAGCCGGACGTGATAAAGAAATTCTTGAAGGCATCCTGACCCTTGGTGAGAAAGACGCAGCAGCTATCATGATTTCACGTGTCGATGTGACGGCTATTGAATACCATGCAACCTGGCAGAACGTTGTTCGCACAATCATTGAAACCGGCTACTCACGCATTCCTGTCTACGACACATCGCAGGATACTATAAAAGGCATCCTTTATGCAAAAGACCTGCTACCTCATATTGGTCGTGCCGACGACCGTTTCGACTGGCAAAAACTGATACGCCCACCCTACTTTGTACCAGAATCACGTCCTATCGATGACCTGCTTGAAGACTTCCGCCGCAAGCATATCCATATAGCCATAGTAGTTGACGAATACGGTGGAACACAGGGCATCGTTACTCTTGAAGATATAATTGAAGAGATTGTCGGTGAAATAGACGATGAATACGATGCACCGGACATAACATACCGTCGAATAGGACACGACCTCTACGACTTCGAGGCCAAGACGTCAATAATAGACTTCTGCCGTGCTGTCGGGCTACCGGAAGATACCTTTAATGAATTCGATGATGTTGAGACACTTGCCGGCCTTGCTCTTGCAGTCAAAGGCGATTTTCCTACACCCGGCGAACTGATTGAGGTTGCACCGATACGCATGAGAGTATTGAAAATCGAGAAACACCGTATCGTCACCCTGCGTGTCAGGGTGCTCAACGCCAATGCAGACAATCAAGACACAAATACGACAAATGGAGACTGAGTTCATATATTGCCGACATAAAACGCCGATAGGCGTCAAAATCGAAGAAATAACCGGTGCTGAACAACGTTCAGGGCGTGTATGGCAGGAAATGGCTCGTCAGGTCTGGAATGAAAACGGTCGCGACGACTATCGCTCAATCGGACATTTCGCCAATGGCGCACCATACAACGAAACAGACCCGGATTCGCGCATATCGCTGTCGCACACTGAGGGCATGCTGGTAATAGCGACACTCCCTCCTACCCCGCAGATAGAGACACAATCGGCATACAACCCTCTTATTGCACTTGGTGTTGACACAGAACGCACCGACCGTGAAAAACCGCATATACTGCGCACACGTTTCCTCAACGAGAACGAACTCAATTCATTGCCTGACACCCCGGCAGCATCTCTCCTTGCATGGACAGCCAAAGAAGCGCTCTACAAAGCCGCCCTCACCCCAGGGCTCGACTGGCGTGCCGACATCGGCATCACACGTCTGCCAGACCCGCTCGCAGGTACTCTCGGCGAGGCATCCGTCAGGATTAATGGCGAGGAGCAGAGGTTCATTCTATACAGCTACCACGAAGGTTCATTCACAATAACAATCGCGTTAGGCGATAATACTCTCACTTTTTTGCCTCAACAAAAGTGAAACCGTTTCCAAGAATAGTCATCTCACCTGAACATCCGGAAGCAGCCGAATTGATAAGTAGCCTCTCTGACGGTGTACCACCAGAGTCGGAGACTATATATGACAAGCGCAACCGCGTAGTCAGCATAAGTGGGCCTACAGGTATTGTCATGGTCAAATGCTTCAAGCGCCCCAACTTCTTCAGCCGTATTGCATATACTTTTTTCCGGCCGGGCAAGGCGCGACGAGCCTACGATAATTCCCTGCGGATGATTAATGCAGGATTTAATACGGCGGAACCCATAGGATGTATTGAATTTGCTTCCAATGGACTACTCGACCGTGGCTATTACGCGGCGCGTGCGGCAGAAGGACGACAACTGAAGCAAACAGTACTTGATTTAGACCCTGCTGCTCCGGCACTATTGCAAGCATACGGTCGGTTGCTTGCCAAGATGCACTCGCTCGGCATTGCGCATGGCGACCCCAATATATCCAATGTTTTCCACACTCGGGATGCCAGGTTCACATTTATCGACACAAATCGCGCTCATTTCGCACACAAGCCTCTCAGCCACAAAGAGCGTCTCAACGAACTGAAACGCCTCTCTCACAACAAAGATGCACTAAAACTAATACTCAAGGGCTATTCACCGGCACATGCCGACCGACTTTTCATAGAAGTAACACAAGCTATTACGCGAATGGAGAACCGCCGCCGAATGCGACACCGCCTCACCGGCCGCCGCTAACCCTACCTTCATATCTTCCCCATATCTTACTAATTACACCTCAAAAATGGAAATCTCAATTACTAAATTCGATAGTCCTGAAATAGTTTATGCTGTAAAAACAATTAAAAATGCAATCCTTCAAAGTCGTTATAAGGCAGCAAGATTGGCAAACAGGGAACTATTGTCTTTACATTTCAATGTTGGTGAATTTATTTCTCTAAATAGTCGTAATGTCAAATGGGGTTCGGGTGCAATAGCCGCCATATCAGCGTTATTACAACAAGAGCTTCCCGGACTGAGGGGATTTTCCGAATCAGCTATAAAACGCATGAGAACTTTTTATGAGGGGTGGGTAAAATATGTCACAAATCGTCCAACGATATTAGACGATTTAATCACTCATGAAAACGAAGTTTTAATTTCAAATTGTCCAATAGCGTTGGACGATTTCTCCGACCAAGAAATGGAGTGGTTTCTAAGTATTGGCTTCTCTCATCATTATGAAATTCTAATTAAGACAAGTTCACTCCAAGAACGCTTATATTACATACGCAGATGTGCCACTGAGTTTTGGTCAGTCGAAAAATTGCGTTATTACCTAAAAGATAAACCTTACGACACCAATATAAATGATAGTACCTTTCCTTATACAATTCCTGATAAAGATTTAAGAGCAGCCGCACTCCGCGCTTTCAAGGACGAATATCTACTTGACGTTGTCAATGTAGAAGACCCAGACACATTTGACGAAAAAGTCCTTGAACAACAGATTGTCCACAATATCAGGAATTTCATTCTCGCGTTCGGGAAGGACTTCGCATTTATGGGTAATCAATACCGCATCATAGTCAGCGATAAGGAATATTTTATTGACCTACTATTTTATCACCGTTCATTACGCTGCCTTGTAGCAATAGAATTGAAAAACACGGCGTTTAAAGCAGAACACGCGGGTAAAATGAATCTCTATCTTTCGGCACTTGATGACTGTGTCAGAAATCCCGATGAAAACCCATCTATTGGCATCATATTATGTCGAGATAAAGACGAAAGAACTGTTGAATACGCATTTCGCGGTATTTCAACACCAATGGGGGTTGCAAAATACCGTACGACTGATGAACTACCCCTTGAAATACGAAATGCATTACCGGACCCGGAAGAATTGCGCAAATTACTATAATCACAAGCGGACAAAACCGTAGTATTGCCCGCTTGACCAACTAAATGAGATATTTCTATCCCCGATTGATTTATACTATCTTCTTACTATCTTAAATTGCTTGTATATTTCAGCTCTTTGCTCTGCATAATGAGGAGTGCATACCCCTTTTGCAATAGTTTTCTTCTTTCTTACAGAGTTATTCACCTTAGCATTAATCTTCTCCTCATTTATACTACCGTAAAATACGTTCAACACTCCACTCCAAATCTTATCTCGTTGAGCCCATGTACATATAAGTAAGTCCATTTCACCTTCTGTTCTAGACATACTCCATTCCTGACTATTGACATATGACGTTAAATCACTAAGTTTATCCTTGAATAGCATACCAAAATCAGAAGGAGCAAGGAACATAGCACTCATCAAAGCTGTAGTTCCGGTATATGCCATCATATAATATTCTTGTGCTGTTGCTCCTATTGTAGTTGACCAGAACCAAGAGGATGAAGTATAACCTACATCGTTGATAAATGCCTGAGGTGCATTTTTCGAACTTGGCGTTGTGAATTTCTTTCTAATTACTTCACCTCGTTTTCCATTTTCAGTATAAGCCACAAAACATTGAATATAATCTGTAGACTCGGTCAAATCATCCGCTGTTAGGTCTAAACCATCTTTTGCGTTCATGGCTTTGCTGTTGTTTTCCATTTCTGCTACCAATTTATCGTCCGACCAACCTGCGCTGGAGACAGGAAAATATCCTGCATATAAATAAGATGCTTTGGAACCGAATTTCACTCGAAAAGTTGCACTTGTATCAAGTATTACTTCATCTGAAACAATCACTTCACATCCGCTTTCAAGACCGGCTACCTGTGACACTTCTACGGTAGAAGAAAGAGACCCGGATTGAACATCAATTGTACCAGAGCGAACAGAGGCTGTATTATTATCTGTCAACGCTGTGATAGTCACAGCAGTATCTCCATTTCCGGAAGTGGAAGAAACATTTATCCATTCGGGCTTGGACGTAATGGACCAATTGCCATTACATGTAATGGTAATGGTAGCTGAGGAATTCGCCATCGAAACCAAGGATATGGAAGATGGATTTACATGAAGTTGGGGAATTACCTGAGGATTTTCAGGCTCATCTTTGTCATCCTTGCATGACATCAATGAAATGCCACAAATAAGCAACATTGCCAAAAAAGCAAAAGATACTTTTAGTACTTTCATAAAAGTTATGGTTGCCTCCTGACTCTCCTCATCGGCATAAATTGTTTAGTGAAAGAAAACGTGAGAGCCGTACTTCCTGCCCGCTCACGCTATCTGAGGCCTTCGCATTGCCCAATGGAGTAGAACGGACAGGGCAGAGGCCTCACGCAAGATATGATATGCACCAATATTACGGATGTTCACACACCCGTGGAAAAATGGTGACTGGTTCATATCCACATAAGACGTCAACCGTTGTCTCATCCTTGACTCCATTTGAAAGTTGCGAAGTTTCAGATAGCCAAGAAAGAGCGCTTAGTAACGCTTTCATATTTTAATAGCGCAGACCCACCCACGTCAACCCCTTGAGAGGCCTCTGCTTATGGTCTGCGCCACAAAATTACATTTATTTTTTGGACTCGCAAAAATATTTTATTACTCCCAGACAAACTGAATTGCCGCTACTTGGATAGTACATAGTTGGTTTGTCCTACTGGTTTTATACATATGTTCATTACTTGACTGTCAGATGAAACTCGATGCAGCGGGAATATGTCTCCCCCGGACGCAAGGTCTGGTCGGGAAATCGCGGCTGATTCGGTGCATCGGGGACACCCTGCAGCTCAATGGCTACACCTTCGTAATCTTCGTAAGAACGCCCGCATTTGCCGACAGGAGAACCTGACAGCCAATTGCCTGTATAAATATGCGCCACAGGCTGGTCGGTACTGATAGTCAGAACGCGCCCCGACTGAGGGTCTTCCAGACGTACGGCATCGGTGATAAACTTGCCGGGAGTCCAATCATCAAGCAGCCAGCCGGCATCATATCCTTTGCCATAACGCAAAGCAGGGAAATCGACGTTTATATCTTTACCTAAAGGTTTGGAATTTATAAAATCCATTGGTGTGCTTTTCACCTCGGCAGTCTCGCCAAGCGGAATAAGTGTGTCATCGGTAGGTATAAACCTATGTGCACGCAACGTCAGCAGCTCATCAAGTACCGAACCCGTGCCTTCGCCTTTCAAATTCCAATATGTATGATTGGTAAGGTTGACAACAGTTGGAGCAGTGGTAGTAGCCGAAAGACACAGTACAAGCCGACAATCGTCGTCCCATGTATATTCGGCAACAACTGTCATTTCGCCGGGATAGCCTTCTTCTCCATCTGCAGAGCGGTATGTAAATCGTACTCCCCCCTCTATTTCTTCAGCATCCCACAACTGATTCTGGAAACCTTCGGGTCCACCGTGCAATGCGTTAGGACCATTATTGACCGCCAGACGATACTCCTCTCCGTCAAGTCGAAACCGACCTCCAGCAATACGATTGGCATAGCGTCCGGGCACTTTCCCTGCACAAGGACCGTCGTAGAAATAGTCATCAGGATTAGCATAGCCGAGTACTACATCTGCAAGGAAGCCCTCCCGGTCAGGAACTACGAGAGATACTATTCCTGCTCCAAGTGTAGATAGCTCAACCGATGCTCCTTTTGAGTTTGTCAGAGTGAAAATAGTTATCTTGCCTTTGCGGCCGGTAGCCTTACGGCTTTCAATCGTCACACCCATAGCTCAATCCTCCTCTACTTTACGCGCGCCGTCTGAAATGACCACGTCATAAATCCGAGGTTCATGTCCATATCGTTTGGAAAATTCCTCCACAGCTCTACGTGTGAATTCATCTTTAAGGTCATGACGCACAAGGTTGATTGTACATCCTCCGAAACCGCCACCCATGATGCGTGAACCAGTCACACCGCAGCTGCGGGCTATTTCGTTGAGGAAGTCAAGTTCCTCGCAGCTCACTTCATAGTCTTTCGACAGACCGTCATGCGTGGCATACATGCAACGCCCTACGGCGTCATAATCACCGCGTTGCAGAGCATCACACACGTCAAGAACTCGCTGTTTTTCTTCGATGACAAACTTAGCCCGTCTGAAATCTTCATCTGAAATTTTATCTTTGGCAGCCTCCAGCATCGCCATATCGGCATCTCTCAGAGTCTCTACACCCAAGGTACGGGCTACACGTTCACAAGATTCGCGACGCCGGTTGTAGGGAGAGTCGGCCAGTTCATGCTTCACACGGCTATCGACAAGGACAAGGTCGTAGCCTTCGGGGTGGAACGGGAAATATTCATATTCCAGCGAACGACAGTCAAGGCGTATAAGACTATCTTTCTTGCCAAACACTGATGCAAACTGGTCCATGATGCCACAGTTCACACCACAATAGTTGTGTTCTGTGCTTTGTCCGATAAGGGCAAGGTCGAATTTGCTGATTTTACCCTCGTTGAACATATCATTTAACGCAAAAGCAAAACACGATTCAAGGGCTGCCGAACTGCTCAGGCCTGCACCTAAAGGCACATTTCCAGCAAACACGGCGTCGAAGCCCTCAACCATACCGCCACGTTTCTGTATCTCGCGGCACACGCCAAATATATATCTTGCCCACGACTGTTCGGGAGCATCCGCCTCGTCAAATCCGAATTCGGCATAGTCGTCAATATCTATCGAAAATACACGGGCCTTGTCAGCACCGTTGGGTCGAAGTTCGGCCATGATTACTTTGTCAATGGCACCGGGGAAAACGAAACCTCCGTTATAGTCAGTGTGCTCTCCAATCAGATTGATACGTCCGGCCGACGCATATGTTGTTCCCTCGCCTCCGAAACGGTCGGCGAAAACTTTCTTGATGATTTGTTTCAGTTCCATGGTTTTCTATATTATTTTTCGGGTGTTAAACTTTCGGTTGCTTCATTCGGGCAGAACATCAAATGTGATTTCCGCACTCTTAAGTCCTTTTGCTTTGGCACGCAGTGTGACGCGGCCAGGATTATTCGCGCTCTGAACGATGGCTGTGGCAGCACCGGCAAACAATGGCATCTTCGGCAGGTGGAAGAGGTCAAGACTCGTGGGGTCGCCATTGGCTGCAGCACGGTACTTACCAGAACCTTTCACCTCAAACTGTACCAGGTCTGTTGCGTCAGGTACGACATTGCCCTCCTTATCTTCAACTCTGACCGTAACATAGGCCAGGTCGTCGCCATCGGCTCGCAGAGTCGTAGACGAGGAGTCAAGTACGAGACGATAGGGCTTACCGGCAGTACGGATTGTCTGCTCTCCTGCAGGATTTCCCTCACTGTCGTATGCCACAACTCGCAATTCTCCAGGTTCGTAACGCACATCATTCCACATAAGCCGGTAACGGTTCAGGGTAGTAGAATCATTCTTCTCCCTGACACCTAAACTTTTGCCATTAAGAAAAAGTTCAGCCTTGGGGGAGTCGGTATAGACAAAGACAGGTGTAACCTCTCCTTCACGACCAGGCCATGTCCAATGCGGAAGTACATGCAACGTATTATCCTTCTTATTCCATTTCGAACGATATAGCCAATAACGGTCTTTTGGTATGGACGCAAGGTCGATTATACCGAAATAGCTGCTGTGACTCGGCCATGCATCGGTGTCATAGGGCGATGGTTCGCCTAGATAGTCGAATCCTGTCCAAACAAATTGTCCGAGGTTATTGGGTAAATCATCTTCGAGAGCGAAGTCTTCATCAGGGATATTGCTCCACGAACAATATTCCACATCGTAGCTGCTGCTCTGATTGCCGGGATGTTTAACATCAGCCTTAACCTCGACTGGGAAGTAATACTGACCTCGGCTTGATACTGTTGATGCCGTCTCACTACCCATAATTATGTTCTGGGGCAAACGGGGCAAAGCGTCTTTATACCTGTGTGTCCTGTAGTTAAGGCCGGGAACATCAAGGGCTGCCGCAAAACCGGTGTCAAGCACCGCATCCACGTGGTCCATACCGCATGTTACAGTACGGGTAGGGTCTTCCCGATGCACTATATCCTGCAGAAACTGAACCTGGCCTACACCACCCTCTTTCCAATATTGACTCGGTATCTCATTTCCTATCGACCACATCATAACAGAAGGATTGTTGCGGTAATGACGCACCATATTCACCAGGTCTTTCTCAGCCCAATCCTTAAACAGAGTGCCGTAGCTGTTGCGTGTCTTGGGGCTGTAGTCCCAATCGTCAAAGGCTTCGACCATCATCATAAGACCCATTTCATCACACAGCTCGACAAGTTCAGGAGTCGGCATATTATGCGATGTGCGCACGGCATTAGCTCCCATATCTTTCAGCATCTGTAGCTGATGACGTATAGCCGATTTATTGACTGCCGCTCCTAAAGGTCCGAGGTCATGATGCAGACATACCCCGCGGAACTGAGTCTTTTCTCCATTCAGGAAAAAGCCTTCTCCATTGCGGACTTCTATACTACGCACTCCGAAGCGGGTTGTATAGCGGTCGGTCACCTTATCACCATACATCACTTCTGTAGTAGCTGTATAGAGATTGGGGGTATCCGTATCCCATAATTCCGGATGACGGATTATAAAATTCTGGTTCATCGTAACACCCGGATAAACTGTATATTCATGAGTATCTGATGCAACTTCCCGTCCGTCGGGAGATGTTATTACGGTATGCAACTTCACCTTCTCTCCTTTCGAAGCTCCTTCCACTTCCGTGCGCAGATGTACGGTGGCATATTCTTTCGACACGTAGGGTGTCGTGAGCTGGGTACCCCATATCGGCACATGTACATTTCCTGTCTCAATCAGATGCACATTTCGATAGAGTCCCGCTCCGGGATACCAGCGCGACGACTCAGGGAGATTTTCAAGACTTACTTCAAGAGTGTTGACTCCCGGACGAGCCACCGAGTCCAGTCGTGCCTCGAACGAATTGTAGCCATACGGCCAATATGCCACTTCGTGTCCGTTGACATAGACCCGGGCATGACTCATCGCACCGTCAAACAGCAGGGCAGCCGAACGGCCTGCCGTGTCCGGCAGATTGAAGGTGGTGCGGTAGTAGCCTTTACCGACATAAGGCAGGCCACCCGTGCGACCGGTTTTAACCGACGCTTCCGTCTCGCCATTCTGAGTTATGGCCACAGTCTGAAGGTCGTAAGAACGGTCAAAAGGTCCGTAGATAGCCCAATCGTGTGGCACTGTGACACTTTCCCATTTTGTAGAGTCACGCGAAAAATCCCACGACCGGAGCAAAGTTTCAGAACGCTGTGCTGTGGAGCAAAGAGCCGGTGCAAGTATTGATGCAAACAGCAGAATGTTTTTCATATCGACCATGTTTCGTAGTTAGAATTATCGAGTATAATGTATTGTAGCTTTTCTGGTTACACGCCAGCGACCGTCTTCAAACACCGCCGTGCCCGGAGAGTCGGTCTCTATACCACGCATTCCGGCCGACAACTGCAGATTGCGTCCCGTACAGGCTGTCAGCAGATAATCGGCAGGCATCATCAGTGCGACTTCAAACACACTCGGGTCATCTATCACGCTGAATGTGCCTGTAATACCATCGGAAGTCACAAGTCGGAAAATAGAATTGCCCACACTATAAGAAGAATCGGCGCGCACAAAGATGCCTCTTGAATTAGCGCGCGCCAGATAGACTTCTTTTTCCGGTCGACTCGCCACATCGCGGCCGCGATAGCCACCCGATGGTACGGATGCCCGGCTTTCGAGCTCACGCACTCTGCGGTCGGCTGCATGCAGGCGGTTTTCAAGTTCTGCAATTTCGGCATTCTTCTCTGCTACGATGCGTGCAAGTTTATTTCGCAGTTCTTCCAGCTCTTCCTCAATCGCTGCATCGTTATCACGCTCCGCCCGCATGTTATCACGCCCTTTCATTGCATTCATTGCGTAAATGACTAATGCAATTACGGCAATTATGGCGATAATCAAAATGACAATGTAAATCCATGTCGACGAATCAGACTCAGAATCTTTGCCGGACATATCTTCCTCAAGCGGGTCATACTGACGCGCGGTGTCTGCTTCGGTATCTGCCTCAGAAGAGTTGACATCCGACATTGCTGGCTCAGGCACAGCCTGTAACACCGTATCTGCTGTAGTGACTGCTGTAGGCTCAGCACGTGGCACGGATACCTCCATGGCTTCCAGCTTACGGGTGACACGCGGTCTGGCCTTTTTAGCCTCCGCAGGTACTGACGGAGATGCAAAAAATGTTTCCGACCAATATTTCACAAGTTGCTCCTTATTCCATGATTTGTAGTCAGGAGGGAATGCCGCGAGTTGTTTGAACAGTTTGATATTCTCGAGCTCCTTGGTCTTCAGGTCTTTCTCAAGTTCGGCCATATTTTTGGGATTGAGTTCATCCAGATAGCCTGAACCGTTATTGACATAACGAAGATAGCACTGAGCTGTGACGGCACGCGCCTGTTCCATTTCATCGGTAGTGACAGCTTGCATGACTGACGGCAGATGCAATACCACGACAGCTACAAGGATTTTCATAATTGAATTCATAGCAGAATATATTATTGGAGCGTTTAGTTTATTCGTTTAGTTTATTTATGTGTTTTTGAATTACGAATGTTTTCGGGAGTCAGACCGGATATGAGTGTATTGCGAATTACCCCTGTGAGCGGATAGAAAAAGGGAGCATCCTCTACAACTTCATCTTCTCCCTCCTCCATGGGCAGCCAGGCGTCAATGGCCGCAGATACATAGTTGTCAAGGTCATCGTCTGCACAGCGTGAAAAATAGTCGAAAGAGTCTTGAGGTATGCCGAGTTCCTCACGCGTGTCGCGGTCAAGCATGTCGCGCAGGAAAACATGAAAATCCCGGGCAGCTCGGGCCAAAGCCTCCCGCGAACTACGACTGCGTATGGTGCGGTAGGTATATCCTTCCTCAGGCGCGCCAGGCGAGAAATACGTCTTGAACCTACGTAATCCCTCGGTAGAAAAATCATCCGGATTGGCATCGCCGTTATCGAGACGGCGAAGTAATTCTACACCTCCCTTACATGTCACCTCCTTGGGAGCATCAAGGTCGGCACGCAGTGTGAATCGCATCCCCTTATCGGAATATGAGTATCCGAACACACGCTCAATTATGCGGCGCGTGAACGATTGTACCGTATCATGCCTGCCTATTATACCGGAAATTTTAGAACCTGTACCACTGAAATACATCTGTTTAGGCATCGGCAGGCCAAGTCTCTTCAGCATGGTGGCGACGTAATAGATTAGTCCGGCATAAAAATATACGAAGATTATCTTGCGGTCGGTATCATCGCACAGTAAAGCATTATAGCTGAACCGCCGGCGGTCGAGAGCAGGGAGGTGACGCAACGCCGGAGTATTCTCTATTGCAAACAGAAATGCATTTATATCTTCACTTCGCCCTGTTGCAAGTATTCCGTTGAGTATCACGTCAAGATATGCGAGTTCAGGCTCTGCGGTGACGGAAGCGGAAAAATAGTCGGCATATTCGTGAGTCAGAGGATTATGTGCTGCATCGGCACGTGCAAATCCGTCGCCAAACAAAGTGTTCCCGGCGTAGCGAAGCGAGGCTATTGCCACGGGTTGACTCGACATACCGTCGTCCGAACCCCGATAGACCACTATGTCGGTAGTACCACCTCCTATATCTACCGATACAAAGTCTGCACCGAGGCTTGACGCATCCGAATAATGAAAGGCAGGTGCCGCGCTTTCGGGGCAGTGTACGAGATTGGACGGTTTGCCCCCGAAATATTTGGCAAACAAATCTTCCCACAACGAGAAATACCGGCTCTGAAGCGACCGCTTCATACTGACGGGATAGAAGTAGATGATGCGGGTATTTCGCGGGTCGCCTCCTTCTGTCAGCACACGGGCACGCATGAGCATGGCGAGTTCACGGAGAAACTGTTCGGCAAGCCGTGGGTCTGACGCCCACTTAAGGTTTGTATGTACCCGGTAGCGAGAGAATTCCTTACGCTCATAAGCGAAAGATATATTGATGTTCCGGAGTGCCTCAGGATATGCATCATTGTCATCATTTTCTGCGAGGGCGCTCCGCATTGGGAAGCCGTAGAAACCGTCTATCGAACGCGGAACAAACTCCAACTCCATTATGGACTCGAACTGTGCAAGACTGTCTTTGGGAGCAAGTGTGGCAACGAGGGTAGCCTCCGACGATTCGCTGAAGGTCAGCGGCTTGGGGGGCATATTGCCTACACTGTATTCAACGTGGGTGTTGGTCGTACCGAAATCGACTGCAAATACGAATTGTGCCGATGATGGGCGATATGAAGGCCAGACCGGAATTGCAAGGCCTGAAGCAGCATCATTGCCGCCAGGAGCACCCAGAGTCACCCGTATGGCATCTATTGCACTATCAATTTCGTAATAAGTAGACGAGCCTACCTTAAACCTGGTTCTCTGCATCGGGGCGCGACGCTGAGTCACTTCGTCACTGCCTCTGTAGAAGTCAAGCCTCGGTTTATAATCACGACAGAGTTCAAGCAATTGGATATTGTATATATCTTCCTTTCCAGTACGGACAAATGGGAATACTGACACTGACAAGGCTGCCGGAGGAAGAATATTCCCCTCGGGTGATGAGTCATCCGCCATCCAAGTTCCTGCCGGCAGACGTCGATACGTACGTTTGAGTTCAACATATCCGCCTCGTGTGGGTATACGCAAGATTACCGCTATTCCGTCAGTAGTCTCGGTCATTTCGAGGGCACGCTTACCGGGTGCTACGTCGGATGCAAGGAACGATGCGGGGAAATATTTGAATAATAAAGGTTTTACCGGCAACAGATAGCCGTCAACCCCACGGCGACGCGACTGATAAGGGTCGAGCCAGTGAGAGTCATCAATACCTGTTGACAATGAAATCAGCGTTGGTTCGAGAAAATCCGCCACACCCAACCATGGATACTCGACCGACGTACCTGGCAATATACGCTCTTCCGGAGGAAGACCGCCCGTGCGCACCTCGGTCAGCACATTCCACGGCCTATTGATATAGCGGAACGGACGTACCCCCGGTGTTTCGAAATGCTCACATAAAACCAAAGGCAGACGAGTAGCTGCAGGTTGCTCAGTTTCAGGTCTGAGCATAAAATCGCTATCGGTCAAGTGTCTGAGCGCATCATCAGTACGACGACAATACACCGGGATACCTAACACCCTCAATCCCGGCGATACAGAATATTCCTCATAATCTGTCTGCATGGCCAGGCTACCTTTTGCCGACAATTCCGGCGTGAATGCAGCTGGATTGGGTATATGGCGCGTGACCTCGACATAAGCATCAGGGCGTTCATTCCTCAGTATCTCAAGATTAGCGAGAATATAGTCGTAGACTACAGGCATACGGCGTCGTAATTCAGGGAAAGAACAGAAATAACGTACCAGCCAGACTATGAAATCGGTCTCTCGCTCGTGCAGATTGCGCGTGCGCTCCATGAACAGAGGCACACCCTCTTCAAGCATGATGCCTGCCACAGGGCGTGCGTCCGGTGCTCCCATAGCCATAGTAGCAGGACTTGTGGAACCGACTACTTGATTGCCATAAAGCAATATGAACCAATCGTCATCAAGCGAAAAATTATATGCTCCGGCATCCGCATGGAGAAACAGACTCAGAGTATTGGCCAAATCATGATGTTCGGGTGTCGCACCCATACGCTCAATCTGAGTGACGGGCGACCACCTCACTACTCTTATGTCCGCCCCATAGCCCGGCAGTCCGAACATCAGTTGCATCACATCGAGCGCATCGCTGACAAGCCTGCGGTGCATGGCAGGACCTTTAAGCCGTTTATCGGATGCAAGAGTGCGGAATGCATTCTTGACAAGGTCGACACGCGCAAACGGGCTCGGAATTGCCGTACGGGGGCGCTCGTTAAGTCCGCCGCCCGGGTCGCTGATTTTAGCTATATCGTCGTCGTTGTATGTATCTTTCGGAGTCCAGTCCGAGCCCGAAGTATTATCGCTGTATGAGAGGTATCTGCTCATTGTGTGTCAGGTTAGAGCGATGAGCCGAAGCGACTGCTGACAAGTTCTGTAGCTGCGGCATCGAATAATTTGGATAGTTTGGCCGGAAGGGAAAAGTCATTCATTTCATCTCGTTTCTTACGGCTCAACCTGTTCATGGCTGAAAACAGGTCGTTGTAGTCTATCGACGTACTGTGGAACAATCTGCTTTTAGGCAATATCCCATGCACCACACGGTCGAGTTTGCGGTTTTCGTCAATATTGAATAGGCTGACGTGGCGGTTGTTGGCATCCATTTCTTCAAGCCAGTCCCAATATTTAGGCATGAACCGCGTGGTGAGGGTACGGTAGAAATCCGTCGACAGAAAGTCTGAACCTATGCGGGGGATATCGTTTGTAAATCCGCGACCGAGATAACCTTTGAAAGCATTATCGAGGAACAACGAGAAATAATGCCATTTCACCATAGGCATGAAAAGCATCTTCCGCGTCTCAGGACCGAGCACGTTGAAATCTACGGTTGCCGTATCACGTTCGAGTCCATATTCGAAAGCACGTATTTTTGATGAACGCCCGTCGGCTTCCGAGGCAAAATGAAGCGGTGCGACTGAACCAATCAGCTCAACGAGATGAGCTGCATTGCGCTGTCCGCCTTGACCTGGGTCGTTGATGTATGGGGCTGAAGCCGCAGTATCACCAAGATAGTATAACGAGTCAACACTGCCCGCCCCCATTGTCTCCGCATAATAATGAAGCGCCGATTGTGTCTTGACAATGAAATCAGCCTTGTTGATTGGGCTGTCTTCCTTATGTTCAAGATTGAAGTAAGGCAAGACGGTGAGTGCTCCAATAGGAGCATTCATCAGTGTGCCCCGGTTGGTTATGTCAAGAGCGTCGGCGGCACGCATGTTCTTGACCATGATAGGGAAACCTGCAGCCCCTGTACCTCCGAAAATCGAACTGATGAAGAAAATACGGTCTCCGTCGGCAATGACATTGGCAAATGCCTTGAACTCTTCAGAATTCTTGAAGGTATCGAGTGCAACAGCACCTATGTTAGGAGACCCTACGAAACCTATGTTCATCCGTGTATCAAGCTGGTCGGCGCTGAAAAGCATCTGCATCATGGCCTGATTTTCTTCACTAAGCGAATTGAACGATATTAGTTCGCGGAATTTCTGACGTTCTATAGTTGCAAGATTGAACAGAAAGGTATCGTCTATATCTGAACCGCTGTCACCAAGAATACTTTTCAGTGTGGAAATCTTTGTAGCGAAAAAGCCCGTCGCATCCGCACTGTCTCCATGTATTGCTCTGCGCAGCTTCCGGTAGTCGTTGAGCAGAGAGTCCGTACGCCGTAAATCCTCATTGGCATGGTGTGGGTCGACAATCAGTGGAATAATTTCAAACTCCCTATATGGCGCACCGGTGGCAGGGTCGGTTGGTTTGACCCCGGCAGCCGCAGTCATGACCAACGACTTGACAACGCGGCTTCCAGTACCTCCTATTGCAAATATAAATAGTCTCATAACGAGTTCCTTTTATTGGGGAATTGGTGTATGACGGCAGTTTGAACTCCACCACCTCGATGCGTACGATGCCACCACGTATATGAAGGATGCAATGACGGCAGTCCATACCGACAGCAATGCATTCAGCCCGGCATATTCAGCAGCGAGCCCGGGCTCGAGCCCGTCGCACGACATGGCTATATACTCGTATCCGGCAGCGGCAGTCAGCACTGATGCAATCACGCCGGTCAACAACCAATGCCACCAACGGTCGAACCGCACCGAGTTGATTACATAATAGTAGAGCACGACCACAGTCCAAGGGACAATGACCGTAATCAAAGCCAACGACACACCCCAGTTTTCAACACGAAGCGTATACCGGAAGTCTTCAAGTCCTTCAGTAAACAATGGATTGCCAAGCGGAAGCAACTGATATACTTCTCCCGACAAAACAAGAAATGCAAGTGTCAGCAAAAGTCCGCATGCAAGCAGCAAGAGCCTCGCGTTAGTTTTCATATCGGCAGGTTACTTTTTAATATCAATATTCATTGTGATATAGGCAGGGATTTGCGCAGTGCCGTACATTGCCCGATATATGCCTTCAATCAGATGTGACAATCCGAATGTAGTACTCCCGAACGACGGAGCGCTTATATCAACGTCGGATGATGACGAGCGTTTATTGACCCACTCAGGCACACGGTTCAACAACCTGATTGAAACTTCCGACCCAATCGATGCCACATCTGCCTCGACCGTCAATATATGCGAGGCGCGTCCGAGATAGCGTTTGTTGCGCACATTGATATCGTCGCTGCTGATTGGGCGCACGCTGAGCAACCTCGGGCTACCTGCGCCCATGATGTCATAATTGACCGTATTGCATAGGTACGATGTATCGACAGGTGCTCTGCGGAGGTCGGCGGCTATTTCAAATTCCAGCCGGCCGTCCTTGCCAGGTTCGGCTTTATACAGAGCATGTGCCGCACCGTCATTTTCCGATGCTCCCGACGGAGAATACCGACCCTCCGAATCCCTTCGGCGCGGAAGTACGGTATAATACGGCGGTTCAACAGCCTCACGGTTCATGCGGTAGTGACCGGTATAACCGGGCAAAGTGGAGAAATCGGCAAACGAGGCATAATCCTGACCCCCGAAGAGTTCGGCCATTGCGGCACGGCTACCTGCAATCAACAGAAAAAATGGTCGCCCACCTGAATATTCCACCCCTTCGCGCGGCGAAGTATATGGGTAATAGCGTCCGCGATAGTCCGTAACAAGTCGCACTACAGCAACTTCCTTATCCTTATGCCTTCGGAAAATATCCGAAACAAGCGAACCTGATTCATTGAAAATCTTATCCGGAGTCAGACCCTCGGCATCTCGGGGTGAGTAAATAAGGTCTGTAGCAAGCACATAGACATTTTCCGCAGTGGTATCATTAAGAAATACATCGAATATACGTCCGAAATCGGTATACGAAGGGTCGCCGATACCGACAGTTGATGCGAATATATCCTTATCCCGCATAAATGAGCCGATGGACCCATTGAAGGGATACACTCCGTCATTGACTATCATTATACGTGGCTCTCCGCCTGATGTAGGAAAGCGGTTGAGCAATTCATTAAGGGTTCTCTTGAAATTGCCTGAGCCCAACCGGATGTCATAGCCAGTCATACTGCCGCTGCGCTCGAGCATAAGAGTGAGCCGCAACGGTCCACGTAGTCCTGAACCATAGGCAGATATATCCCATACAAACGCAGGGTCGGACGTGCGGCCTATACGATTTATTGTCTCCTGCAATTTAGCCGGAATAATTTTACCGTCCGGTCCGATTAGCATTGCATATTTATCGGGCGACGCAAGGATAATCTGTTCAATGCGGCGGAATGTTTCAGCATTTCTCGCCGTGGGGTCAGACACAGCCCGTTCAACCTCTTTTGTCAAAGGGTCGGCACTGCATGACGAAAGAAGCGTGAACACACACCCCAACAGAACGACACCCAAATATCTGATGAACTCCCTTGTCATAGCCAACTTTTAGAAAAGAAGACATACGTAATCGCTACAAAAGTAATAAAAAATTTACAAAAATTCCACGCTGCCTCAGAGCCGTCCCATGAATACTCCGACATGCCTGAAGCAGATGATTTGGCAGTAGAGGGAAAATAATGTATCTTTGCACGTCGTGCAAGAGTATATTTTTACAACCTTGCACGATTGACAATCATGAAAATCCATAGGGAAGGAAGCAACATACTTATACTGCTGTTCATAGTACTGGCCGTTCTGAATGTGCCGGTATGGCTGTTTCTTCCCCCCGTCGTATTGCCCGTTTTTTTATCAGCCCTCAGCATTACGGTCTACGGATTTGTATTCAATTTCTTCCGTTCTCCCCGTAGAAATTACACCGGAGCCAGAAATGGAATGGTCATATCTTCCGTAGACGGCCGTGTAGTAGCCATCGAACGTGTGTATGAAGGGGAGTATCTCAAAAGCGAAGCTATACAGGTGAGCGTATTCATGTCTCCACTCAACGTCCATGCCAACTGGTTTCCGGTTGACGGTCGGGTTGAATATGTCCGTCATCACAACGGACGCTTTCTGTCGGCTTTTCTCCCTAAGGCAAGTTCCGAAAACGAGCGGTCGACCATAGGCATAGTCACTCCTGAAGGACATAGGTTGACAGTGCGGCAGGTGGCAGGAGCTATGGCCCGGCGAATAGTGACCTATGCCCGCAAAGGTGAGATGTCTATCATTGACGACCACCTCGGCTTCATAAAATTCGGGTCGAGAGTTGATATTTATCTACCGGTCGGCTCTCAGATTTTGGTCGGTATGGGCGATACCACCCGCGGCGGATTGTCGCCAATAGCCATATTACCACAATCGGACAGCAAACAAGATTTCGAGAAATGAAAAAAAATATCATAGTCCGCAATATACCCAACAGCATCACCTGCCTCAACATACTCGGAGGCACAGCAGCCATCATCTGCGCCTCAAGAGGCGATGTGCCGATGTGGGGACTTCAGGCATGGCAATGGGCATGGATTTTCATCGGACTCTCGGCAATAGCCGATTTCTGCGACGGTTTGTCGGCCAGATTGCTGGGGGCATATTCAGATATGGGCAAGGAACTCGACTCGATTTGCGACGTAGTAAGTTTCGGCGTAGCGCCCGCCATTCTGCTTTTCAATGCCATATTAGCTTCCGGAGCACCGGAATGGCTCGCCTGGACAGCTTTGCTAATTCCTGTGGGTGGAGCACTGCGTCTCGCACGCTTCAACACAGACCCGACCCAAGCCACGACATTCACCGGACTCCCCATTCCTGGCAATGCCATTTTCTGGATAGGATTTACATCTCTCTATTACGAACTGCATGGCATAAACAACTGGATAACACTTATCAGCATTCTCGGTATGTCATGGCTTATGGTGTCTCCACTGCGAATGTTCTCCCTGAAATTTCACGGATTAGGTTGGCCTGGCAACACCCAACGCTGGATGTTGGTGTTGGCAACCATACTTTTCATATTTGCAGGAGGAGTAACAGGTCTTATGTGGACAATTCTGTATTATACTGCATCTTCGGCCTTTATGAAATTTACGGGAATAGCACAGAGTGACTGTTAACGCAAGTAATCAAGGATGTTTAAGTTTTTAGGTACACTTCTTCTAATCTGGCTTATCTGGTGGCTGGTTAAAATAGCGCGCGGTGTGTTAAAGGTTACCCGCCCACTACGTCAGGCACGCAAGGCATATCGTCAGGCTGAGCGCGAAGCGGAAAAACAGCGTCCTGCCCGCGAAGCGGAAAACAGAAGCCGCGCAGCACGTACAGCCATGCGCAGCTATGCCGAAGACGTGGAATATACAGAAATAATAGACACCCCGACAGGGAAACAAAAAATCAGCATACGGGAATACACCGAATGTCAGGTTTCTGATGCGGAATGGGAGGAGATAAAATGACCGGGAGAAACAAAACTCTGTATGTCAGCGACCTCGACGGAACTCTGCTCGGTTCTGACAGCAAGATTTCAGAATACAGTGTCCGTCTGCTCAACGAAGTCATCAGCCGCGGAGCCCTCGTAAGTATTGCCACCGCCCGTACGCCCGCGACTGTGAGCCGAATACTTGAGAAAGTCGACATGACGCTCCCCGCAATTGTAATGACCGGAGCTGCTCTGTGGGATACGCACACCGAAAAGTATTCGGATGTAAGATTTATACCGGCCGATACAGTCGCCAATGTAATCCGTATCCATGAAGAGACCGGAGTGCCATATTTCCTGTATACCCTTCAGGACAATCTAATTCACATCTATCACCCCGACCAGATGTCGGAAATCGAAGCTGAATTTGCTGACGAACGTGTAGGAAATCGCTTCAAGGTTCTTCATACCGGCATTGGAGACTCCATGCCGTATCGTCCGGACAATGCTATTCTTTTCTATACCATGTATGCAGGCAAATCCACTCGCAGAGCTTTCGACCTGCTGACAGAACGTGGCGATACGAACACTTTGTGCTATCACGACATATTCGGGCCGGAAGTATGGATTTTGGAAACATTTGCTCCCGATGCCACAAAAGCTCTCGCCATAGAGACTCTGCGCAGAAAATGCGGAGCGACACGCACAGTCGTATTCGGAGATAATGTGAACGACCTGACAATGATGGAGCGTGCCGACGTGGGTGTGGCTGTAGAAAATGCCATTGACCTTGTTCGCGAGCGTGCATCAGTCAACATAGGCCCCAACACCGCCGATTCGGTAGCCCGCTGGATATATACTGACTACACAGGCCAGACACCCCCCGAACCATGAAACAGCTGTTAGAATATCGCCGCACGGGCAAATTTCTGTTTCTTGCAATCAGCGGTATAGTAGTTGCGATTTTTCTGTTGTTTTCCAACAGTCTCGTCAAAGAACTTGCCCAACAGGAGCGCGAACGAATGAATATCTGGGCAAACGCCACAGAACGCCTCACCCGCGCCAACGCCGGCGGCGATATAGAGTTTCTATTGGGCATAATCAGTCAGAACAATACCATTCCAGTGCTCGTAGCCGACTCGGCAATGAATATTCTCGACGCACGCAACTTCAACCTTCCTGACAAAGAAGACGCAGCCGGTTACGCCTCATTCTCAGAAGAGAACCACCGCTTCCTGACAGAAAGACTTAAAGCTGCCACCCACGGCCGACCCCTTAGCGAAATGGTCAAGACCGACCACCACTTCATCAGCGTCAAGATAGGCTCTGCCACACCGCAATACATTTACTACGAAGACTCCATACTGTTGCGTCGCCTTAGCTACTATCCATACGTGCAGCTGGCCGGCATGATTGTAATCGCCCTCATCCTCTACTCGGCGGTTGTCTACACCAAACGTGCTGAGCAGAACCGTGTCTGGGCCGGACTGTCGAAAGAAACGGCACACCAGCTCGGCACACCCATATCGAGCCTTATGGCCTGGGTGCAACTGCTTGAAGGCTATGGTGTGGACCGGGAGGTCGTGACGGAAATTGACAAAGACGTCAAGCGACTCAGCACAATAGCAGAGCGCTTCTCGAAAATAGGCTCTATTCCCGAACCTTCGCTCGAATACATCAACGAGACCGTCACCAAATCGCTCGACTATATGCGCCGGCGCGTGTCCGACCGCGTTGTCTTCGACCTCCGACTTTCCCCTGACGACCATGGTGTTATGCTGTCGCCGTCGCTTATAGAATGGGTCATGGAGAACCTGACAAAGAATGCCGTTGACGCAATGGACGGTGCAGGCCAACTGACAATCAGCACATTTGCTGAGAAAGACCGCGTTGTCATCGAAATCAAAGACACCGGCAAAGGCATAGCGCGCAAAAATTTCAAGACAGTATTCAATCCCGGCTATACGACAAAAAAACGCGGCTGGGGTCTCGGCCTTACCCTCGTAAAAAGAATAGTAGAGGAATATCATCACGGTCGTATATATGTGAAAGAATCAGAGCCCGGCAAAGGCACTACCTTCCGCATAGAATTTCCACTCGCCCGGTAGTTGCAACCTTGGACGAACAGGAACAGAAATGATTTAGGACGCACGAGCCGTACAATGCGGTTCGTACATCCTTTTATAATCTTTTATACATCATCGTTGTAGTAAGAAGATTGGATATTTGCCATTTTGAAAAAAATAGTTAACTTTGTATGCTCTAAAACAGGAGAGATTAATCGTATGGCAATAGGAGAAGAAGAGAAGCAATATCAAGCTGAGAATATCCAGGTGCTCGAAGGCCTGGAGGCGGTACGTAAACGTCCGGCCATGTATATAGGCGACATCTCAGGCAGAGGTCTGCACCATTTGGTGTATGAGGTAGTCGACAACTCTATCGACGAGGCACTCGCCGGATTCGCCAATCATATAGACGTAGTAATCAAGGAAGACAACTCCATACGCGTTGTGGACAATGGCCGCGGCATTCCGGTCGACATGCATGAAAAGATGCACAAACCGGCGCTGGAGGTCGTACTCACCGTACTGCATGCCGGAGGCAAGTTTGACAAAGGTTCATATAAAGTGTCGGGCGGTCTGCACGGTGTAGGTGTGAGCTGTGTGAATGCACTTTCAGACTATCTGCGTGCTGAAATTCACCGCGACGGTAAAATCTACATGCAGGAATACTCATACGGCAAACCAACCACAGAGCTGACGGTGATTGGCGAGAGCGACCATACGGGCACAACAATAGAGTTCCACCCCGATGCGTCAATCTTCACAGAAACTATCTATGACTATGAAACCCTGGCCAACCGTCTGCGCGACCTCGCGTTCCTCAATGCAGGCATTACTCTGACCCTTACCGACCTCCGTAATATCAATGAAGAAGGGCATCCGCGCTCGCAGACTTTCCACAGCGACGAGGGTCTGAAACAATTTGTCGAATATATCGACAACGGCAAGGAGCATCTGATTGACGACATTATCCATATCAACACTGAAAAGAACGGTGTGCCTGTCGAGGTGGCAATGACCTACAACACATCGTTCAACGAGAATATTTTCTCATACGTAAACAACATCAACACCATAGAGG
>CAYVNJ010000008.1:0-32580 GCA_964452865.1 uncultured Sangeribacter sp.
AAAAATGGCTCAGAGCGAGAAAGAGAAACTGCTCCACCTTGAGGCAGAGCTCCACAACCGTGTTGTAGGACAGGAAGACGCAATAGCCGCCGTTTCAGATGCAGTGCGTCGTTCACGTGCCGGACTTAATGACCCGCGCCGACCTATAGGTTCATTCATCTTCCTTGGAACAACCGGTGTAGGTAAGACTGAGTTGGCTAAGGCTCTTGCAGAATATCTGTTTGACGATGAGGATATGATGACTCGTATCGACATGAGCGAATATCAGGAGAAACATTCCGTATCACGACTTGTCGGAGCGCCTCCGGGCTACGTTGGTTACGACGAAGGTGGTCAGCTGACTGAGGCAGTACGCCGCAAACCGTACAGCGTGGTACTGTTCGATGAGATTGAAAAGGCTCACCCCGATGTGTTCAACATTCTGCTTCAGGTTCTTGACGACGGACGTCTGACCGACAACAAAGGTAGGTTCATCAACTTCAAGAACACTATAATTATCATGACGTCGAATATGGGTTCACACCTCATCCGCGAAAACTTTGCAACAATCACCAAAGAGAACCGCGAAGAAGTCATTTCCCGTACAAAGACAGACGTTATGGATATGCTTAAGCAGACAATCCGTCCTGAGTTCCTCAACCGAATCGATGAAATCGTGATGTTCTCACCGCTCGACAAGCACGAAATCGAAGAGATTGTCCACCTGCAGGTTCGCAGCGTACAGAAGATGCTTGCATCTAATGGCGTGAAGCTTGTGGTTACTAAGCCTGCTCTTGAGTTGTTGGCAGAAGACGGTTACGACCCTGAATTCGGGGCACGTCCTGTTAAGCGAACAATCCAGCGTATGGTGCTCAACCAGTTGTCTAAAGACATATTGGCACAGAAAGTCAATCGTGAGTCACCGATTATTATCGACCGCGAAGGCGACAACCTTGTATTCAAGAACTGATGATATAAAGAAGCGTATGGTGCGCAATATCTGACTTTAGTTTTAACACCGGAGGGAACGACAGCAAATCGTTCCCTCCAATTTTTTCTTACAGCATAACCGAACGTTTTTAGAATAATCCCTCAACTTGTGTATCTCAAAGAAAATGCACTACTTTGCATTTATAATCAATCTACCATTAAAATGAAGAAATACCTATATCTCCTTTTAATGCCTATTCTTGCTGTCGCTGTCTTAAGCTGCGATGATGACAAGGATAATCAGAATATGCTATGGGAAGTCGTATCTAATTCAGACCCGGAAATGATTGCAGTTGTAAATCAAACAACAATAAGATTCGACTCGCCGTCTAAAATATGGGTTAACGCAGGGTATAAGGAAGGCGATTTGATAATTAAATGTGTAAATCACGATATAAACTTCTCTCTGATTGGGCCAAATGATAGTTACATCAATTCTGAAGGCTCATTCTCTTTATCGAAAGTTGATGCACAAACACTTCGTATTCATTTTGACCAGGATGCATCAGGAAAAACTGAGTACGAGGACCAAATATCTATCACAAACACAAATCCAAAAGATGTTGTCTGCAATACGTTCTTGTTCATAACGAGAACGTTCGGTGAGCTTCAACCTGCTGAATAAGAGTTTTTCGATGCGTTAAAGCAGCATTACAATAATACCGGGTAAATTGTTTAATATGTGCATTCCTACACCCCATCCAAAGCCCATATTTACACGGAGATAAGCACATGAACATCCGGCAAAGAACGGAGCCAAACTGACAATCAACGCATAAGGCAATAACATCCAAGATAATGCGCTGAAGGCACATAAATGGACTAATCCAAATGCAATGGATGTTACCCAAATAGCGGGAACTTGCCAATGAGGTTTTCTTTGACTCCAGAAGTTATCACTTGTGGAAAAGTAAATAACTGAAAAAACAGCTATTGCTATACCTACGCATAGTAGCCATGTTGTTAATGTTGCTGTTTTGTTATGCGAAAAGGCTGGGAATAAAGCAATACATGCACAACTGACTGCTACAGCTACTCGTTTGAAAGATAGTCCGAAGCGGAATAAAAACTCCTCAAATATGGGAGCGATAAGTGCAACCATTAACAAGCCACGAATAAGCCCTCCTGAGGCTTTTGTTACTGCCGGGTCTCCTCCAAAAGATGTCAGTTCTTTGGGGTTAATACCAAAATAATCGTAAACAGCCATTGCTACAGCCATCATAATAACCACTATGATGCGAGAGATAAGCCAGAATAATACAGCATAACATAGCATCCACTTTCTGGAGTGGGTTTCATAATCATTATTACGAGAAAGAATAAACTTCATATCTTGTTTGTGAAACTAAATAAATATGGCCGCCTACCGTGACGTAAGCGGCCATATATAAATATTAAAACATAGATTATTCTGCCATGAAATTTTTGATTTGGGCTATGATGTTGTCGGGAGTAAATCCGAACTTCTCATCGAGCACTTTGTAGGGTGCTGATGCTCCGAAACGAGTCATGCCGAACACATCCCAGTTGCTTGTTCCTTTCATCAGCGGATAAAGTGTTGCGGGGAGTCCTGCGGTCACACCGAAACGCGCTACTCCGGGAGTAAGTACACTGTCGCGATATTCTTTGCTCTTGCGCAAGAAAAGACCGATAGAGGGGAAGGATGCAACACGAACTCGTTTACCTTCAGCACGGAGAGCCTGAGCCGCCTTAATGAGCAGGTCGACTTCGCTACCGTTGCCCACAAGAATGAGTTCAGGCTTCTCTTCATTAAGAAGGACATAACCGCCTTTCTCTGTGCCTTTAGCTGCTTCTGCGCGAGTAGTTGTTTCAGCCGGCAGGTCAGGTAAATCCTGGCGTGAGAGGATGAGAACTGATGGCGACGATGTATTTTCCATTGCCATTTTCCAACATTCGAGAGTCTCTGCTGAGTCAGCCGGGCGAAGAACGAGAGCACTCTGTTTGCCGGAAAGGTTATTCATCATTTCAAGCAGACGTGCCTGTGCTTCCTGTTCGATGGGTTCGTGAGTGGGACCGTCTTCACCAACACGGAAGGCATCGTGACTGAATACGTACTTAACGGGAAGTTCCATAAGTGCAGACATGCGCAACGCCGGTTTTATGTAGTCGCTAAACACGAAGAATGTGCCGCATGCGCCGATACAACCGCCGTGGAGGGCTATACCGTTGATTATGCACGCCATTGTGAGCTCAGCAACACCTGCCTGAAGGAATTTACCTGAGAAGTCACCACGGGTAAATGCAGTAGTCATTTTGAGATAGCCGTCAGTCTTGTCCGAGTTTGCAAGGTCGGCACTCGACACTATCATATTTCCTACATGTTTGGCGAGGAATGAAAGCACTGTGGCCGAAGCGTTGCGGGAAGCCATATTAGGCTTAAATTCGATTGAGTTCCAGTCAAGCTGTGGCAGGCGTCCTTCGATATATCCGCGCAATGTTTCGGCGAGCTGTGGGTTGGCGTCAGCCCATGCTTTCTCGGCAGAGTGGCGTACTTTTACTATTTCTTCAAGTTCTTTGCGACGTTCTGCGTAAAGTAACTCAGTGTCTGGCAGGATTACAAATGGATTTTCCGGGTTGCCACCGAGGTCAGAGATTGTGCGGCAGATGTCTACGCCAGCTTTAGAGAGAGGCTGTCCGTGTGTCGAGCAGAGACCTTCCATGCTATTGCCGTCTTTGTCAATAGCACATCTGCCCATTACGGTGCGGCCTATAATCAGGGTAGGGCGTTTTTCTTCGCGAACAGCCACTGCCAGAGCAGCATCGATAGCTGCAGCGTCGCTGCCGTCTATTTCAATTACATTCCAACCCCATGCACGATATTTGGAAGCTGTGTCCTCAGTGGTTACTTCGTTTACCATTGTTGAGAGCTGCACATCGTTGGCGTCGTAGAACATTATGAGGTTGTGAAGCCCGAGAGTACCGGCAATACGTCCTGCACCCTGTGATACTTCTTCCTGAATACCGCCGTCGCTGATGTATGCATAAGTCTTATGTTCGACAGTACGTCCGAAACGTGCTGCGAGGAAGCGTTCTGCAATGGCTGCACCGACTGCCATGACATGTCCCTGGCCGAGCGGGCCTGATGTGTTTTCTACACCACGTTCGGGGCACAACTCCGGATGACCGGTTGTGGGAGAACCCCACTGGCGGAACTGTTCAAGTTCTGCCATAGTGTATCTGCCTGTCATGGCCAATACGCCATAGAGCATCGGCGAGATGTGACCGGGGTCAAGAAAGAATCGGTCGCGTGCTATCCATGTAGGATTTTCCGGGTCGTATACCATGTATTTTGAGAAGAGGATGTTTGCAAAATCTGCGCCTCCCATGGCGCCACCGGGGTGTCCTGATTTTGCTTTCTCAACCATTGCGGCTATGAGAATGCGGAGATTGTCCGCGGCCTTGTTATATCGACTGTAATCCATCGTATGAGGTTTTAAGGATATAGTTTGCTTTTCAGCACACAAAGGTAAGAAAAAATATTAAATTTGCCCTATGATTTATCTGTTCAATCCCGAAACTGACCTTGCATTGGCGCACGGTGGTGCTTCATATACACCTCCATTAAAAATTGCTGCTACCATATCAAGGCTTGCGCTGCTGCCTGCCCTGTATGCTCCGGAAGGAAGTGAAATCCTTGTGAGAAAGAATGGTATGGTTGAAAATGTTTTAAGTAGTATTGCATCAATCCGACAAATAAAGGTGGTCAGAATTTCTGAAATCAGATTCAAAAGCGCATCTATATCTCCCTGGGGGTGGAATCCCGCTCTCAGAAATGAATTGGTAAGAGCGGGATTTGATGATGATTTGCCTTCTAAAGAAACACTGTCGCTTTTGCGGGATTTGTCACACCGGCGAACTTCTATTGAAATCAACCGGATATTAGGCCATGAAGGTGGAACAGAATGTTTTTCTGTTGAAGATGCTATATTTTGTATATCACAATTTGGCAAAGCTGTTGTAAAAGCACCCTGGAGCAGCTCGGGCAGAGGTGTATGGATGACAAACCGTTTGTGTCCTGGCGAAACTGAGCGAATAGTAAAAGGTGTAATTGCGACTCAAAAATCTGTAATCATAGAAAGAGAAGTAAATAAACAGATAGATTGCGCAACGGAATGGATATGTACTTCCGGAGAAACGAACTATGTCGGAATGTCTCTTTTTACTACCGATGAGCGTGGTAAATATTTAGGTAATATCGTACGTCCTCAAGATGAAATACGCGATATGATTCCCGCAATAACAGAGCAAGTTATCGAGAAACAAAAGGAAGCTTTAGACAAAATAATCGCGCCTTATTATTCTGGTCCGCTTGGTATCGATATGATGGTAAGTAAGACCGGAAACATTGTTCCGTGCGTAGAGGTCAATCTGCGTATGACAATGGGTCATGTAGCACTCGCTATGTGGAAATATTTTAACAAAAGAATCTTGTTCTCACCTTGGTCAGGTATTGATAGTCTTGGATTGACGCTCTGAAATCGTTATATTTGCAAACTAATATATGCACCAACCCAAAATTGACATAATAGGAGGAGGTAATCTTGCGTGGCATCTTGAAAAATCGTTTAGAGATGTCGCTGATTTGAGCATGATTAATCCTCATTATCCTGATGAAGTGCGTATTGATACTGATTATGTCATTGTCTGTGTGAAAGATGATGCGATTTCAGATGTGCTTGCAGGATTGCCAGATGTATGTGGCGTTGTATGCCATACTTCAGGTGCAACCGGATTGGATGTAATTCCAAGTCGTTTCGAGCATAGCGGTGTTTTTTATCCGTTAAATACTTTCACTAAGGGAGTAACGGTGAACATGCGTGATACACCGATATTTGTAGAGGCTTCTGATACTATTGTTCTTGACAGACTCCTCATGCTCGGCGGTCTTATATCTGATAAGGTAGTTCAAGCCGATTCCAGACAAAGGGAGATATTGCATATAGCTGCAGTGCTGAGTTGCAATTATGTAAACAGACTTTGGGCTTTATCTGATGCGTTATTGACTGAGAATGGATTAGATTTTGACGTGATGAAGCCACTGATTACATCAACTTATCAAAAGATGCTTGACAATCATCCTGCTGATGTTCAGACCGGACCTGCGATAAGACGTGATATGAAAACTATCACCCGGCACATCAATCGATTATCCGGTACTCATCTTATAGAAATTTACCGGGTGTTGGCAAATAATATTCTTGATAAAAAAATATAAAAATGAGTGCGATATATTACGATTTACAATTGATTAAGGCATTTGCATTCGACGTTGACGGAGTATTATCCCCTTCCTGTATCCCTTTGGGTGAAGACGGAATGCCCCGCCGTATGGTAAATATTAAAGACGGATTTGCTTTAGTGCAGGCTGTCCGGAAAGGTTATCCGATAGCGATAATCACCGGAGGTACTTCTGAAAGTGTTGAACATCGCTTCCGAGCGTTGGGTGTGAAAGATATTTTTCAAGGAGCGGCACATAAACTTCCTGTGCTTAAAAAATGGATGGATGATAACGACCTTGAGCCCGAAGAGGTGTTATATATGGGCGACGATATTCCAGATTTTACATGCATGAAATACGTGTTCGGATGTGCTCCGTCTGATGCTGCCATGGAAATAAAGAGTATTGCAGGCTATATTTCCGATTTACCTGGTGGTGGCGGGTGTGTTCGCGATGTAGTGGAACAGGTGCTTAAAGCAAACGATGATTGGATGGATAATGCAGAATCATTCGGTTGGTAAAAGAAAAATTGTATGTCACTTATAAATCTTGAACAATATAAGATAAAATTGGCAAGTCAGTCTCCTCGAAGACGTGAATTGCTTGCCGGACTTGGAATTGATTTCGAAGTTGTAAATGCCGGCAATGTAGATGAGAGGTATCCACAAGATATGCCCATAGAACAAGTTCCTCAATATGTGGCAGGACTTAAGGCTAATGCATATAGACAATATATGCAGGATGACGAACTTGTCATAACCGCAGACACGATGGTTATATGTGGCAACAGCATCTTAGGCAAACCGCAAAACGAGGCAGAGGCACGCGATATGCTCACAGAATTGTCCGGGAAAACACATGAAGTGGTAACCGGTGTGTGTGTGTTTAGCCGTGATAAACAAGTTGATTTCAGCGTAAAGACAAAAGTGGTTTTCACACATCTGGAACAGGATGAGATTGATTATTACATAGGTAAGTTTCGTCCGTTTGACAAGGCCGGAGCCTACGGAATACAGGAGTGGATTGGCTATGTAGGATGTCGCGGAATCGAAGGAAGCTTCTATAATGTTATGGGTTTACCGGTCAGCCGTCTATATGAAGAATTGAAAAAGTTTTGAATATTGCATGAGTCGATGTAATAAAGCAGAACGACTTGGCGTTAAATTTACGTGAAAAACCTATTATCCATATTGCTTGTTTTTACGGCATCGTTGATGTTCGGAACGTCTTATGCCGAGAATGTCCGGATTTCCGGTAAGGTATTAGATGAAGAAAACAAGCCTATAGAGTTTGCTACTGTGCGAGTTGCTAAAAGTGCCGTCGGTACAACGACAGACCTCAAAGGGCAATACTCCTTGTCCGTAGCACAGAAAGATACAATCAATCTCATATTCAGTTGTATTGGATTTAAGCAAGTAAGCCATAAACTTATCAATCCTAAGGGTGAACTTACATTGAATGTCCGTCTGATGCCGGATAATGTCTTGCTTGACAATCTCGAAGTTACAGAATTCAGACGTCATATCAACGGTATGCAGAATATGGATACCGAGACATTCAAATTGTCGCCTGATGTTTCCGGTGGCAGTGTGGAAGCAATGATTACGACCATGGCTGGTGTGAACTCTACAAATGAAATGAGTTCGCAGTACTCTGTGCGAGGTGGCTCATATGATGAGAACTCAGTTTATATCAACGGCATAGAAGTCTACCGTCCGCAACTTATGCGCAGTGGTGAGCAGGAAGGCTTGAGCGTTATCAATCCGGATATGGTGGGCAACATCAAGTTTTCAACCGGTGGTTTCCCGGCACGATATGACGATAAGATGTCGAGTGTACTTGATATTACCTACCGCGACCCGGAAGCTTTCGAGGGTCATGTGTCTGGTAGTCTTATGGGTGGGTCGCTTGCAATCGGAACAAATATCGGTAAGTTCACCCAGCTTCATGGTCTGAGATACAAACGTAATAATTCGTTGCTTGGTTCTCTTGAGACAAAAGGAGAATACAACCCGTCTTTTTTTGATTATCAGACGAATATGACATTTAAGCCCTCGCGGAAGTTGAGTTTTAATATTCTTGGCAATATATCTATCAATCATTATAATTTCACACCTACGGACCGGGAGACTAAATTCGGAACTTCTACGGATACAAAACAATTCAAGGTGTTTTTCGACGGACATGAAAAAGATAAGTTTGAGACTTACTTCGGGGCGTTGACTTCGACATACAAACTGAACGTCGGTACATCCTTTACTTTCGGTCTTGCCGGTTATCTCACCAACGAACTGGTGTCCTATGATATTTCAGGAGAATATTGGCTCAATCAGGCGGGGACAGGCGGAGAATCCGGTGTTGGAGGAGAACTGGGTGTAGGAAAATATGCCGAACACTCGCGCAACAGACTAAAGGCTTCCGTAATTCAAGCTTTCCTTAAAGGCAATACTGTCGTTCATGGAAATCATCTGTCGTATGGAATAGACTACAAACACGAAAAATTCTATGACCGTACCAGAGAGTGGGAGTGGCGTGACTCAGCAGGATATTCTTTACCTACTCAGCCGGAGGGTGTTCACTTGGTATACAATCTTTCCTCCAAACAAGATGTCACCTCAAACCGAATGGCTTTTTATGTGGAGGACTCATATTATTGGGATACTTCCAAGGGGTACGTGTCGCTCAATGGCGGAATTCGTATGTCATACTGGGATTTTAATAAAGAATTTCTATTCTCACCCCGTGTAAATGTATCATTCTCTCCAATACGGCATAGCCGTTGGACATATCGTTTTGCGACAGGATTGTATTATCAATCGCCGTTCTTCAAAGAATACCGGCGGGCGGTTGCAGATGAACTTGGCAATTCTATAGTAGAACTAAATCACAATATCAAGAGTCAGCGCAGTCTTCAGTTTATTTTTGGAACAGACTATACATTCAGAGCCATGAACCGTCCGTTCAAGATAACGGCCGAGGCCTACTATAAAAATCTTTCAAATCTCATATCCTATGAATATGATAATCTTAAGGTTGCATATTCGGGCGTTAATGATGCGAAAGGTTATGCCATGGGACTTGATTTCAAGATTTTCGGTCAGTTCGTTGAGTCGGCAGATTCGTGGTTGAGTTTCTCACTTATGAAAACTCAAGAAGATTTGAATGGAGTTAAAGTGCCGCTTCCAAGCGACCAGCGCTATTCTGTGGCATTGTATTTCACGGATTATTTCCCAAAATTCCCCAAACTGAAATTCAGCTTAAGAGGAATTTTTTCAGACGGTCTGACAATGACAGCACCGCGTGTTACCCGGGATGTGGCTCATTTCCGTGCTCCTGCATACAAGCGTGTCGATGTAGGATTGAGTTACCAGCTCGTAGGTGCTCCGTCTGACGGTGTGCGCCCATATAATTTCTGGCGTCATTTCAAGAACATCACACTTGGATTTGATGTATTCAACCTTTTCGATATATCAAACGTAAGCAGCTACTATTGGGTTACGGATGTAAATAACATACAATACGCCGTGCCGAACTACCTTACACGCCGACAGTTTAATGTTCGGCTCACATTAGATTTCTGACACCAAAGGCATAAACAAAATTCTATAAAACAAATCTGATATGAACAAACCTTATGTAGTTGGCATTGACATAGGTGGCACCAATACGGTGTTTGGAATAGTCGATGCCCGAGGCCATGTTGTGGCAAGCGATACTATCAAGACTCTCAAACACGGGTCGGATGTGGAAGCTTACATCAAAGAACTTCACGACGAAATAATGCGTCTTGTCAAGGCTAACGATGCTGAAGATAAGATTCAAGGGATAGGCATAGGTGCTCCAAATGGTAATTATTACACCGGCGAAGTTATTAAAACCCCTAATTTGCCTTGGGGAGACCGTGTGCCATTGGCAGAAATGGTTAGCAAGGCGTTCAATGGAATACCTGTAGCTGTAACTAATGATGCTAACGCAGCAGCCATAGGCGAAATGACCTACGGTGCAGCACGTGGAATGCGCGATTTCATTATGATTACGCTCGGCACCGGTGTGGGTTCAGGTATTGTTGTCAATGGCCAGCTCGTATATGGTCACGACGGGTTTGCCGGGGAGCTCGGTCATACCATTATTAAACGTAACAATGGCCGCATGTGCGGATGTGGCCGTTCGGGATGTCTGGAGGCATACGCCTCAGCCACAGGTGTTGCACGGACAGCACGCGAATTTCTCGAGACACGGAAAGACCCATCTACCTTGCGTAATCTGCCAATAGACGAGATAACATCAAAAGACGTATACGATGCTGCAATAGCCGGAGATAAACTTGCTAAAGAAATATTCGACTTCACGGGAACAATCCTCGGTGAAGCATTTGCCGATTTTATAGCATTCTCGAGTCCACAGGCAATTATTCTCTTCGGAGGGCTCTCAAAGAGTGGTGATTTGTTGCTCGAACCAATAAAACGCTCGCTCGATACACACATACTTGAACAATTTAGAGGCAAGACTAAAATACTTCTTTCCGAACTTAAAGAAAGTGATGCTGCCGTACTTGGAGCATCTGCACTTGGTTGGGAAGCAAAGTATACCGCTCACACCAATATTCCGGTCAATATCCAATAATCGTTAATATACCTATATTGTTCCAGGTCAGTCTTTCGGTGGGGAGATTGACCTGTTTTTATATATTAATGTTTTTTAGTACTTTTGCCAATGCAATAAGCCACTAAAAATATGGATATTATGCATCACTTCAAAAAAACTTTATTTGGGTTGGCATTTATTTTGTTTATTGGTGTCACAGCGTTTTCGGCTATTGACACTCTCCCGAAAGTAAGTATCAACGGCAAAGAATATTACTACTACGAAATTAAGAAAGGTGATAGCCTCTATGGTCTTAAGAAACGTTATGGTTGGAACGAGGATACTTTGCGTTCGGCCAATTCAAATCTTGATGCCGGCTTGAAGAAGGGAGCGAAAATATACTATCCTGTAGCTCAGACGACTGCTCAAGTATCACAAGACCATGAATCTACAGTTAATGATAAAGAATCGACATTCTTTTATAATATCAAAGCCGGAGATACCTTGTATGCACTGGCTCGTGAATATAATACTACGGTAGCGAGTATCGTGGCATTAAATCCCGGACTTGATGAAAATTTGGTCAAAACAGGAAGCGTCATACGCATATCACGCAACAATTCAACAGAAGAGTTGACTTCAATGCCAGAAGTTATCGACAATACGATAGCGCGTCCTGAACTCATTGAAGAAAAGAAAACTAAGCCGCTTGATGTAGTGTTGTTATTGCCCGATGCCTCGTCAAAAAAAGACATTGAATTTCTGCGCGGATTCCTACTTGGTGTCGACGCAATGGGTAAACCCTACAGGCCTATGAATGTGCGCGTAATAGAGTGTGGTAATGATGCATCAGGAGTATTGGCCGACCCTGGTGTCAAAAGTGCCGATGTTCTTATAACCACCTATGAAAAGAATTTTCCCGAGGCACTTGTCGAGCTTTCAACGGAAAACCATATTCCCTTAATCAATGTATTTGACCTGAAGACTCGGCTTTATGAAACCAATCCTGAATTCGTACAGATTCTTCCCCCGACACAATATTTCAATGCTTCTGTAGAGAAATATATTGAAAACAATTTGGCTGACCGCGTATTCCTTTTTGTTGGAAATGAGCGCGATTCAGATACTGATTCGCAGAATTCATCAATTTTACAGGCTGCCGCTAAGGCAGATGCCTCATTTGTGACACTTGTAGATATGTCTGCATTGAAAAAATTTGCTTTCGATACTGATGCAAAGTATGTTGTAGTGCCGGATGTTACAAAAAAATCAGATGCAGAAAGTGTTGCTGAGTATATAGTAAATTTGAAAAATTCTAATCCGAGGCTTGACGTGGCTTTATTTGGTAAACCGAACTGGATAGTGTTTACTGACATACTCAAAGATAAATATGCAGCAGCCGATATATACATTCCATCACGTTTCTATTTCGACACTTCAAGACTCTCAGAAGAAGATTTTTCAATGCGTTTCAATCAGGCATACGACCAAAAACCGGTAAAGTCGTTCCCTATGTATGCCTTGATGGGAAGCGACATAGCAGGAGTAATAATCCCTTCGTTAATGGTCAGTGGTACAGACCTTTCAAACACCATGTTACTTTCGCAGCCCGTACAGATGCGATTTGATTTTCAACGTTCGAAAGGCGGTGGCTTGGTGAATACTGCTTCGGAAATAGTGCATATCACACCAGAAAAGATTGTAGAAATAATTGAAGTGAAATGAATATCGGTAAATCGGCAATAGCGATAATAGCATCGATAGGATTTGCTGCTGCATCGTGCGGTAATGCATCTGCCCAGACTCATTTCTCATCACGCGTATCTTTTGGTGCGCATGCCGGTGTCGATTTTTCACGTATATCGTTTGCACCCTCTGTTCCTCAATTGTTTAAGACTGGTATGACAGGTGGTATAGCTATCAGGTATATAGAAGAAAATCATTTCGGCCTGATAGGAGAGTGTAATTTCGTTCAGCGCGGATGGAAGGAAGAATTTGATGATACTCCTCAGTTCAGTTATTCAAGAACACTGAATTATATTGAAATTCCCGTTTTTGCTCATATCTACTTCGGTAGTTCCAAGGCACGCTTCTTTTTTAATGCCGGACCTCAGATTGATTTCTATATCTCTGAGTCTACATCGGCCAATTTCAACACCTCCGATATGGAGAGTATTCCTGATTTTCCAGTCGTAAATCGGTCGATAATTCAGATGACAATGCCTCTGAGAAATAAGATTGATTATGGTATAGCCGGAGGGTTGGGTGGTGAGCTCCAGCTCAACAGGAGAAATAGTATATATATAGAGGGGCGTTTTTATTATGGACTGGGAAATATTTTCAGTTCAAACCGTACCGACCCTTTCAGTGCATCCAATTCAATGACAATATCCGCTACGTTAGGGTGGTGGTTTCGGATTAAATAAGGCTGTGCAGGATGCTCAGAAATACGTAACTCAGCGGTATTGCAAACAGGGCTGAGTCTATTCTGTCAAGAATCCCTCCATGTCCAGGAATTAAATGGCCGGAGTCTTTTACGTGCAACGAACGTTTTATCAACGATTCCATTAAGTCTCCCCATGTTCCTGCGGCAACAACAAGCAGAGATAGAGATATCCATGCGAAGATGCCCGTCATGTCAAAAAAATCGCTGCATAAATAATTGAATATAAAAGTACTTACCAATACGAAAGTCAGACCACCCCAAAAACCTTCCCATGATTTTTTAGGCGATATCCTCTCGAAAAGACGGTGACGACCGAATTGGCATCCGATAAGATATGCTCCTGTATCATTAATCCATATCATTATGAAGATAGACAGGAGAATATGGAGCAGGTCGGCTGCGGCAAACAATGTAATGCAAGCCATCGGTACACCTAAGTATATCTGTGCGAGAGCTGAAACACCGAGACGTTTGAGTGCGTCGGGCATGTTTATGTACTGCTCGTAAATACCTCTTATGGCAATAATCAGTATCCATGCATAAAATGCAGCTCTGGAAATGGGTATCAGAACAATAAGCATTGAGCCTATCGCGTCAAGCGATATTCCGGGAGCTGTTCTTGCATTAAATTTTTCCGTAAGGAGGTCAAGTTCCACAGTTCCGATACCGGAGAAGAATAGAGCCAATGCAACTGCCCACCATTCGCCGGCAAGCATAGCTCCTACAATCAGCGCGACGTAAATCAGACCCGAAATGGCTCTAACCACTATATTTTTCATTTTCTTACAGT
The DNA here is from genome assembly GCA_964452865.1 of uncultured Sangeribacter sp. GTDB lineage: Bacteria > Bacteroidota > Bacteroidia > Bacteroidales > Muribaculaceae > Lepagella. The sequence goes on from CAYVNJ010000008.1 coordinate 14,029, forward strand.
CTCAATATTTTATGCACGACAGAAATTATTATCAATGATATTGTGTCATTCGTTGCAAAATTAGGCAAAAGACATATACTCTCCAAATCAGTTTTGACACAAACAGAGCTGTGTATAGTAAACAAACAGAGCTACTCTATGAGTAATAGGGCAGCTCTGTAGTCTGACGATAAGCTAATGTCAATCGTATAAGTTCTGAATCCCGGCGAGTTTCATATCGTGCTTATCAATGAACTCAAGGAGTTTCTTTCTTACAGGACTATCAGCAATATCTTCTTTAATGCGTATGATTGCATTGCGCAACGATGAGTTGCATTGGTAGATATGACGGTAGCATTTGGCAATATCGTCAATTTCAGTCTCAGAAATGTTGCCGTTGCGCATTATGAATGCATTAATTCCATAGTAGGTTATTGGATTATGAGCCATAATAACGTAGGGAGGAACATTGGAGTTCACGCGGCAACCACCTTTTATGAGTACCCATTCGCCAATGTGACAATTTTCATGGATGATTACACCAGACGAAAGTATCGTGTAGTTGGCGATTTCTGTTTCTCCTGCAATTTTAACACCGTTGCCGATTACACAATAATCACCCACTTTGGTATCATGACCTAAGTGCGATTGAGCCATGATGTGCGAATGATTGCCGATGCAGGTGGCCTCTCCTTCGCGTATGCTGCGGTTGATTATGACATGCTCGTGTATTTTGTTATTATCGCCGATGATGCAGAACGTCTTTTCTCCTTTCCAACGGAAGTTCTGAGGGTCAGCACCAATCACACATCCAGGATAAATAATGTTGTTGTGGCCCATTTTTACACCCGATTTAATGCAGGTGTGAGGATGAATATGGCAGCTGTCACCTATCTCCACTCCGGTATCAACGAAAGCGAAAGCCTCGATGGTTACATCTTTGCCTATTTTTGCATCCGGATGAACATAGGCCAGATTGCTTATTTGAGTAGCCATGATTGTATGGTTTGAGGGTTATTATTTATCGTCCGCCGCCAAGGGCTTGATATAATGTAATGACGGCATTGACTTTCTGATGCCAGCAATTCAGGCTGTTCAGCTGAGACTGAAGCAAACCTTGCTGAGCGGTCAATACTTCCAGATATGTAGCCTGACCCATAGACAGAAGTTCCTGCGAATAGCTTACCGATTTCTCAAGATTATCAATTTGAAGCATGATAAACCTGCGGCTTTCAGCGTTAGTCCTGTAAACAGTAAGTGCATTGCTTACCTCAGAGCTTGCATTGATAATTGAATAGGTGAACGAATTCAGAGCTTGTTCCTGCCGAGCCTTTGCTGCTTTTAGATTAGCTATGTTTTTACCTCTTGAGAAAATGGGTACTGTCAGCGAACCTGCAAGCTGGACGAAGAACTTTCCTGGATTGACGACCATACTGCCGAGAAGGTCGGTAAAGCCACCGTTTGCCGATATAATGAGTCCCGGGTAGAAGTTGGCTCGTGCAAGATTGGTTGCATAATATGCCGAGGCAAATGTCTGCTCTGCCGCTTTGATGTCGGGGCGTGCAGCAAGATAGCTTATAGGTATGCCTTGCGTCATGACTGCCGGGACATCGAAATTGAGACTTTGAGTCACGCTCCAAGTTTGTGGATAAGTGTTAAGAAGCAGTGACATCGTATTTTGAGCTTCTGTGATTGCAGCCTCAAGATTAGGAATTGATGATAAGATTGAATAGTAGTTGGCGCGACTTTGAACTACTGCAGCCTCGTTCAGACGCCCGGCATTTTTCATCGCTACCATCGATTCGACCTGTTCCTTCCAAAGTACGGCAGTCGAACGTGTAATATTGAGTTGCTCATTGAGCGACACAATAGCATAATATGTGCGTGCGACAGCGCCTATGATTTGAGAACGCACTGCCTGACGATAGGCCTCAGTTTTTTCTAAGTCTGCTTTAGCTGCTCGCTTATTGTTGAGAAGTTTACCGAATATGTCCACCTCCCACGACACCGAGAGGGGTAATGTGTAAGACCAGTTCATGTCTGATGAGCCATACTTGGCACCTCCTCCGTTTGGTGAGAATGCAACCGCAGGCCAGTATGAAAGTTTAGCACCTTTCAGATTTGCCTGTGCAATGTCAATATTGAGTTTTGCATTGGCGTAATCAACATTGTTTTCAAGGGCTGTCCGGATTAAAGCTTGCAGTTGAGGGTCGGTGAACACCTGTTCCCAACCCAGATTTCCAAGCAAAGTCGAATCCGTCTGTTCCGCACTTGCCTTCGCATAATCTGCAATAATTGCATTATCTGTTGGGAGTTCATATTTTTTATACAGGCCGCAGCTCCCCATGCAAGTCATGAGGAGTGCGCCTATAGTCAGTTTATTAATCAGTTTCATTATTATCAGCTTTCAATAGTGATTAATGCTTGATACTGTATTGCTCGATTTCCGAGCTTATTTGAGAATTGTCTTTGTCATCCCATTTGATTGGCGATATCTTTTCCTGAAGTGTCTGGAACGCCACAAAAAGCATAGGTACTATCAGAACCTGTAGTATCATACCTATGAGCATACCGCCGATTGAGCCTGTTCCAAGGGCATGATTACCGTTAGCACCCGCACCTGTGGCAAACATCATAGGCAGCAGACCGATAATCATGGCAAGCGACGTCATAAGAATAGGACGCAGACGAGCCACGGCTCCCTGAACAGCCGAATTGAATATCGACATGCCCATTCTGCGGCGTTCGAGTGCGAATTCAACAATCAGAATGGCATTTTTAGCAAGAAGACCGATAAGCATAATCAATGCAATCTGGAAGTAGATGTTATTGTCAATTCCCATCATGTGGGCGAATATGAATGCACCCATGAGTCCGAAGGGCACTGAAAGGATAACCGAAAGTGGCAGGATGTAACTTTCATACTGTGCACTCAGGATAAGATATACAAACATCAATACAAGCCCGAAGATGTAGCCCGTATTGCCGCTGCCATTTGATGCTTCCTCGCGGGTCAGACCCGAATAATCAAGACCATAACCGACCGGAAGTGCCTGCTGAGCTACTTCATTGATAGCCTGGATAGCCTCGCCTGATGATACTCCGGGTGCAGGCTGACCAGTGACAGCTATGGATGTGTACATATTGAAACGGCTTATGATGTCCGGCCCATAAACCCTGGTCAGTTTGACAAAGTTGTCTATAGGAGCCATTTCTGCTCCGTTTCTCACCTTTATCTGCTTGAGAGTCTCAGGCGATACGCGGGCATCCGGCGTTGCTTGCATCATGACGCGGAACAGCTTGCCGAATTTGTTGAAGTTAGATATGTACATACCGCCGTAATAACCCTGAAGTGCCTGAAGTATAGCGTTCTGTGTCAGACCGGCCTGTTTAACTTTTGCTACATCGATTTCAACCATATATTGTGGATAAGAAGGATTGAATGTCGAATAAGCGAGTTGAATTTCTGGCCGTGCGTTGAGCTGCGCAAGAAAAGCCTGGCTAATCTGGAAGAACTGGTTGAGGTCACCACCGGTCTTGTCCTGCAATTTCAGTTCGAAACCGTTTGTTACTGAATAACCGCTAATCATAGGAGGCTTGAAGAACATGACACGTCCGTCCTTGATGTTCTGCGATGTCAGACTGAACAGTTGACCCACTACTGCATCAGCAGATTCAGCTTTGCTACGTTCGTCCCAATGTTTCAGTTTAATAATGAACGAACCGTATGAGTTACCTTGTCCAGCCACAAAGCTATAACCAGTAATGGCTGTACGGCTTTGGATGGCTGGTATTGTAGAGGCAAGACTATCTACTCTGTTCATGATGGCCTGTGTACGCTCCATTGACGTTGCCGGAGGCATATCCACAACACCCATGATGGTACCCGTATCTTCATCCGGAATAAGGGACGAAGGGGTTATCTGCATCAGCCATGCAAGAATACCTATTGTAACTGCTACTATACCGAAGCTAAGCCATTTTCTTTTGATAAAGAAGCTGGTAGCAGTCTGGTATTTCTTAAGCAGAGCATTAAACATTACATTAAACCAGTAGAAAAATCTTTTGAGGAAGGACATTTTTTTCTTTCCTTCAACACCCTCATCCTCTTCATTTTTAGGTTTAAGAAACACTGCACAGAGGGCAGGGGACAGCGTCAGAGCATTGATGGCAGACAAGCCGATTGCCATAGCCATAGTCAAACCGAACTGACGGTAAAAGACACCTGATGTACCTCCAAGGAATGATACAGGAATAAACACCAACATCATTACAAGAGTAATAGAGATAATGGCACTCGCAATCTCATTCATAGCATCAATAGAGGCCTGACGTGCTGACTTGTATCCTTGGTCAAGTTTAGCATGTACGGCCTCCACCACCACAATGGCATCGTCGACCACAATGGCGATTGCCAATACGAGAGCTGAGAGTGTGAGCAGGTTTATAGAGAACCCGAAAATGTAAAGCAGGAAGAATGTACCAATCAATGCTACCGGAATAGCGATGATAGGTATAAGTGTCGACCGGAAATCCTGAAGGAAGATGAACACTACTATAAATACAAGAACGAATGCCTCGATAAGTGTCTTGATAACCTCATGGATTGAAGCAAACAAGAACTCATTGACATTCATTGCCATATTGAAAACAAGACCTTTGGGGGCTTCTTTCTGGAAACGCTGTAGCTCTTTTTCAATTTGTTTTACTACCTGTGTGGCGTTACTTCCTGCCGACTGGAACACGATAGCTGAAGCGCCGACATGTCCGTTGATTTTATTTTCGAAACCGTATGTCAGACGACCCAGTTCGATTTTGGCCACATCCTTAAGACGCAAAGCCTCACCGTTGCTGTTTGCACGTATGACGATGTCTTCAAACTCTTGCTCGGATGAAAGGCGTCCTTTGTAACGCATTACATATTGGAAACTCTGATTTCCCTGTTCACCGAACTGTCCGGGAGCAGCCTCGATATTTTGTTCTGCCAAGGCTGCGCTTATGTCAGAAGGCATCAGCCCGTATTGTGCCATTACATCGGGTTTGAGCCAAATGCGCATCGAATAATCTGCACCGAATGCCATTGCATCACCGACTCCGGAGATACGTTTGATTTCCGGCACTACGTTGATATTCATGTAGTTTTCGATGAACTCCTGAGAATATTGGTCGTGGTCTGAATATAGCGTAACAACAGCAAGCATTGAAGACTGGCGTTTTTGTGTGATTACGCCAACCTGGTTAACTTCAGAAGGAAGCAGACCGCTTGCTTTAGCCACACGGTTCTGAACATCGACGGCCGCCATGTCGGGGTCCATACCCTGTTTGAAGTATACCTGTATTTCCGCTGAACCATTATTTGACGCAGTCGATACCATATAGTCCATGTTCTCCGCACCGTTGATTTGCTCCTCAAGTGGTGCGATAACGGAGTTCATGACGCTTTGTGCGTTAGCGCCTGTGTATGTTGTAGAAACACGAATTGTCGGTGGAGCAATGTCCGGGTACTGCTCGATTGGAAGCGCCATAAGTCCCAGCAGACCAAGTATTACGATAAAAATCGATATTACAGTCGATAGTACCGGGCGATTTATAAATGTTGACAGTTTCATTTCTTATCTTGGGTTAAAAGAGCTGAATTGCTATCGTTTATTTCTGCATCTTGGGTTTGATTTCCATGCCGTCTTTAACAGAAATGCCGACACCTTCCACAACAATCTTCTGACCGGGTTTCAAACCTTCAGTAACGATGAAGTTCTGCCCGTCGTTCTTATCGCTGATTGTAATGGGAGTCGAATGTACCTTGTTGGAATCGCCAAGGACATATACGAAACGCATGTCCTGCAGTTCGTAGGTAGCCTTTTGAGGCACAAGCAATGCGTTATTTTGTGAAACAGGAATTACGACCTGTCCTGTATTACCGCTGCGCAACATTCCTTCAGGATTTGGGAAAGATGCCTTGGCCGTGGCACTGCCTGTGGCAGGGTCAAGGACACCAGACACACTGATTACTTTGCCTTTGTATTCATACATATCGCCGTTGGCGAGACGGAGGCTTACTTCCGGCATGGCTGCAAGCGCAGATTGGATAGTGCGCTTACCGTTATCAGTGAGTTCAAGTACTTCCTGCTCGTTCATAGAGAAATATGCCTCTATATCTGAGTTATTAGAAAGCATTGTCAGCATTGTCGAAGGAGATACGAGAGCACCTTCCTTGTAGTCTATCGTGCCTACTACCCCGGCCGCGGGTGCGGTTACGGTGCAATACGAAAGCATTTTCTGTGCTGAAGTATAGCTTGCTTTTGCCTGGCTGAGCTGAGCTTTTGCAGCGTTGAGTGCATCGACAGATGTCTGATATGCAGACTGGCTGATGATGTTCTTGTCGAGCAACATCTTGTTGTTGTTAGCATTAGTTGTTGCCGTGTTGACATTGGCCTGTGCCACATTGATGGCAGCGCGGGCAGCATCAACTTGAGCCCGCAGTTCAACTTGGTCAATAGTGAAAAGTGTCTGTCCTTTGCTCACATGTTGACCTTCCTGTACACATACTTTAGTAAGAAATCCGCTTATCTGCGGACGTATCTCCACGTCGTTCTTTCCGTGTAGTGTTGCCGGATAAGCAGTTTCAAGCGCGGCCATATTCGGCTCAACCGTAATTACCGCTAATTCTGGAGCAACCGCTTGTTGCTCGGTTGTGTTTTTCCCCTTGCAAGAGAAGAGTGTGACACCAGTTGTAGCTACAACTGCCGATGTCATTATAATTCTCCGGAGTTTCATAATTGATTTGCTTCTTTATATAATTTTTACGTGTTAATTTCCCGTAATACCATACTATGGAACATGCAAAGGTAAGACAAAAAACTCAAACTGCAAAATGAGTTTTTGTTTTTTGTGCTGACAAAAATGCCCCATGAGTATTAATGATTTGTTACTCATAGGGCTATTAATTTACATGTTAAAAAGATAGTTACTTTGTGTCTCCTTCTTCAAAGGCGGGCGGGGTATCTGCATCGTCAATTACCTCAGCATCCTCAATATTGTGTTCATCTTCTTTGTGTTTGGCTTCTTCGCGCTTGGTTATTTCTATAACTTCATCAGTTCGCGATTTCCATTTGCGCGGGCCAAGTATCCTTTCTACATCGTCATGGAAGATGACTTCTCGTTCTACAAGCAGGTCACGAATTTCATTATGTTGCGATGCATATTTACGGAGAATTACTTTGGCACGTTCATATTGTTCATTAATGATACGGAGCACCTCTTTGTCAATGACATTAGCTGTTTCCTCTGAATATGGTTTGGAGAAGCCATAGTCCTGACCGGTAGAATCATTATAATTGATATTGGGCAATCTGTCGCTCATACCATACATCATTACGAGCGCACGCGCCATTTTTGTGCATTTTTCAAGGTCATCGCTTGCTCCTGCTCCAACCTGTCCGAGGAAAAGTTCTTCTGCGGCACGACCTCCGAGGAGTCCGCACATTGTGTCAAGCAGTGCCTGAGTTGGAACTATCTGGCGTGCTTCGGGAGTATACCATGCTGCTCCAAGAGCGCGTCCTCGTGGTACTATAGTAACTTTCAGTAGTGGATTGCCATAACGCAACATCCAGGTTATGGTGGCATGTCCGGCCTCGTGAGTGGCAATTGCCACCTTTTCTTCCTCTGTAATTACAAGCGATTTTTTCTCAAGACCTCCTACAATACGGTCAATTGCCTGCATGAAGTCATCCCATTCCACCTCGGGCTTGTTATGCCGGGCTGCGATTAGAGCGGCTTCATTACATACGTTGGCTATATCAGCACCTGAGAAACCTTGAGTCTGACGAGCCAGTTGTTCAAGGTCTATTGAGCTGTTGGCCTTTATATTACGCAGATGAACATTAAATATCTCAATTCGGTCGGTAAGTTCCGGGAGGTCAACGTATATCTGACGGTCAAAACGTCCGGGACGCATCAATGCCTTGTCAAGCATGTCGGCACGGTTGGTGGCTGCAAGAATGATTACTCCATTGTTAGAGCCGAAACCGTCCATTTCTGTCAACATTTGATTCAGCGTATTTTCTCGTTCGTCATTAGAACCCATATTTGGATTCTTTCCGCGGGCACGGCCGACTGCATCAATTTCATCAATGAATACGATACACGGAGCTTTCTCTTTTGCTTGTTTGAAGAGGTCACGTACGCGAGCCGCACCAACACCGACAAACATTTCAACAAAGTCTGAACCGGACATTGAGAGGAAAGGAACGTTAGCTTCGCCGGCAACTGCCTTGGCCAACAGAGTCTTACCTGTTCCGGGAGGACCTACAAGAAGCGCACCACGAGGAATTTTCGCACCAAGATTGGTATATCGCTCAGGATTTTTAAGAAATTCTACGATTTCCTCTATTTCTACTTTCGCTTCTGACAAGCCTGCGACATCTTTGAATGTGACGTTGGTATTGTTATTCTTATCGAATATTTTGGCTTTAGATTTACCAACGCTAAAAATTCCGCCGCCTCCGGCTGCTCCGCTACCCATTCTGCGAGACATGAAATACATGAACAGAATAAATAGGACAATAGGACCGAAGTACCAGAGTATCTTCATCAGGTCTGAACCCTTTTCATAGGTAACTACTATTTCTTTTTTACCTTGTCGTGCGAGTTCATTATTCCACATATCTATTTTTTCCTGAATTTTATCAGTAGAAGGGATAGTGGCTTTAATTTTGCTGTCGCCGCCTGATTGGAAAAAAGGTTCTTGCCTGGTGTCTGAATTCATGTTCTGCTTGCTTTTGCCGTGGCTGTTGAGCAACCCTTCGGCAATACCACTTTCGGAGAACACGATTATTTTATCTATCTGACCGGTTTGAGCGGCCTTCTCAAATTCGCTCCAGTTTACTTGTTTTGTGTCTGAGTTATCTTCAAACATAAATACTGCGCCCAATGAGAATGCAATGATGAGATACATCCACATCATATTGTACAAGGGGCGTCGTTTGTTTGATTTAGGCTGTTTGTTATTGCGTTTCATTGTATTATGGAACTTCTTCTATGTTGTCAGTGTAAAGAATAATTAATCGGCGTCAGGAATTTCTCTGATAGGAGCATCGTTCCAGAGTCCTTCAAGATTATAGAACTCTCTGGTTTCGGGTAAAAATACATGTACTAATATCGTACCGTAATCTATAACGACCCATTGGCAATTACGTAATCCGTCATAATTATATGGCTTAATACCAACCTTTTCGCGAGTTTCCTCCATTATATTTTCGGCTATGGCATTGACCTGTGATGTCGAGCCACCCTGACAGATTATAAAACTTGAAATGTCTGCACCGTCTATACCATTTAGGTCAATTATGTCAATTTTCTTCCCTTTTTTATCGAGAATTGCATTGACGATTATATTCTCAAGCTCGTTGTTTTGCATTTATAATCAGATAAATTTTTAAGTCTTGCGCAAATCAGCACGAAAGTAATCATTCCTTATCTACTAACAAATATCATGCCGTTTAGTTCTGTCAATAAGAAAAATCCTCCGTTGCCGAGATGCTGGCTACGGAGGATTTAGTCTTGGAGAAGAATTTATTTCTTGGTTTTTCCCATCAGCATGCGTGTAGCTTCGACAAGCTGACGGTCATATCCGCTAATCATGTCGGCCGGTGTATTGTAAATTATTACATCAGGGGTCAGCTGCTGGTTCTCAAGAGGTTTTCCGTTCATGTCAAGATTGGTTACTTGAGGAACACCTACATACAGACTTGGGTCAACCTGTGTTTCCCACCATACTGCTGTCATTGTTCCAGGTATCGGAGCTCCGACTACCGGACCAAGACCCAAAGTTTGATATGTGTACGGTGTACCATGTGCATCGGAGTAATTGGTTTCATTTACGAGCATAAGCGATGGTTTGCTCCACTGGCTGAATGGTTCCATGCCGATATATTGACCTCGCGGTGCAAATTCAACGTATTTTTTACCATTGAAAAGTATTGCGATGTCATTGTGCAACCAGCCCCCTCCGTTATATCGTGTGTCAATTACAACGGCGTCACAATTGCGGTACTTACCGAGAAGTTCATCATAAACGGTGTTGTAGCTGTCGCCGTCCATGGCGCGGACGTGTACATAGCCGATTCGGCCTCCGGATACACTGTCGACTATCTCGCGATTACGGTCGAGCCAACGCTGATAGAGTTGTTCAGCCAGTGCATTGTGGGTGCCTGGTTTGATTTTTACCGCCGCTGTTTTTCCGTCTGCTTTACGGACATCGAGCATGATTGGCTTACCTGCTTTTCCGTTCAGGGCAGGATAATAGTCAGCCCCCGCTTTTATTTCGTTGCCATCTATGCGGGTAATGATGTCGCCGGCTTTAAGAGCACCGTTTGTCTGATATGCCGGACCAGACTTGATTACTTCTGCAATTTTGAGTCCGTCACCGTTATAATTCTCATCGATGAATATACCCAGGTCGGCGGTAGCACGTAGTGCGTCTGGATATGCGCGATAGCCACTGCCTGTATGCGAAGCATTCAGTTCTCCGAGAAGTTCACTGAGCATAATGGCGAAATCATCATTGTTGTTGATGTAGGGCAGGAATTTTGCATACTCTTTGCAGTACATGTCCCAATCTACACCATGCATGTTCTTGTCATGAAATTTGTCTGCAAGCAGACGATGTGTGTGGTCGAGAATATATTTGCGTTCTTCAGCTGCGGAGTAATTATCTGTAGCATCAAATTCTATCGGGGTGAATTTTTCAGAGTCTACAGCAAATTTACGAATTTTAGAGCGGTTTACGAAATATAGGTTTTTACCTTCTTTATCAGAAATAATCCCAGCACCTCCAACACCTTTTGAAACAAGAGTAGTCTCATCTTCTTCAAGATTGTGTTTCCACAGGTCGGCATCTCCTTCAAAAGATGTAAGATAGTATAACACAGTTCCTTCAGGATTAAGATAGAAATCACTTAACATCGAAGAGTTATCGGTCAGACGTACTATGCGCTTGCGTCGGTCTGCCAACTCAAATTTGAGAGCCTCAGATTTCTTTTCTTCTTGTTTAACTTTATCTTTTTTCTTTTTGTTTTTCTTATCAGCCTTGTTGTCATCTTTTTTATCATTCTCTTCTTTTTCGGCTTTGGCAAGTTCTTTCTCTTCTTTGGTCATACGGAATTTTGCATAAGCCTCAGGGTCAAGAAACATGATATATATGTCGTTTTCAGAACCCCAGCTTCCGTGGCTTCTGTAGCCTTTGCGGTCTGACATCCATATTACGGCTTTACCACCCAGAGCCCATTTAGCCATATTGTCGGAATATCCGCTTTCAGTCAGGTCAATAGTCTCCGAACCGTCAGCACGAGATATAGCTATATCCTGATTGTTCCACCCACCTTTACCAAAATATGTTGAAAGAATCCATTCAGAATCCGGACTCCATTCGAAATCGACATCGCCGTCAGTATAAGAATAATTGTATTTGCCGTCGAGTGCGGTGTTGATTTTGCCTGTAGCCAAATCCATTACTCTAATTGTGGTTCTGTCTTCAATAAATGCGAGTTTCTTTCCGTCGGGACTTACTTTAGGCATGAACGAGGTTTTTTTACCGTCGGTAAGTCTTCTTTCAGTGATGTCTGTAGAATAAGTGAATTTCTTTTCCGAAGGGTTTTTGATAGTAGCCTCATAAATTCCCCACACTCCGTCACGCTCGCTATCGTAGTACAACTTCTTTCCGTCTGGCGAGAATGTCACTGCACGTTCTTGTTCCGGTGTATCAGTTATACGCTTTGTGGTTTTGTACTTTTCAGATGTCACATAGACATTTCCGCGAAGTACAAATGCTATCTCGTCACCGTCCGGACTGAGCGAGCCGTCAGTGATGCCCGATGTCCTTTTTGTAAGGGCGCGTGCCGGTTCAAACTCGTCTGTAAGTATCGAAATATTTAATTTCTGAGGTTCGCTACCGGGCGTCATTGTATACAACTGACCGTCGAAGCTGAAAGTCAGGATTCCATTGTCGGAAACTGAAAGACTTCTGACCGGATGAGTCTTGAAATGTGTAAGTTGACGGCGGTCTGCACCGCTCTCATCCATGCTCCAGACGTTGAGAGTGCCGTCGGCTTCACTAACATAATATATTCGTCCGTCAGAACCCCATTGCGGGTTGATGTCATGACCGTTGAAATCTGTCAGCTGGCGGAACTGGGTGTTACCGTTTTTAATGTCAGTAATCCAGATATCTCCTGTTCCCGAGCTGCGCTCATGTTTGCGCCAGATATTTTCGACTCCTTTTCTGTCTTGATAGACGATACGGCCATTTTTGTCTACGTCGAGAGCAACTGTGGGAATTGACATTACAAGTGACGGACGACCACCTTCAATACTCACGGAGTATACTTGCGTGCCTTTGAAATGTCTGCCTTGAACCGAAGGAATTATTGATGCAGCAAACAATACGTGGTCATTATCTGCGAATGCATAGGGAACTTCATCGGCAGAATGAGTGGTGAGGCGTTTGGCCGGCCCACCTTGAGCGTCCATGACAAATATGTCCATACTACCTTCGCGACGGCTTGAGAATGCTATTTTTTTGCCGTCAGGACTCCATACCGGAGTTGTGTCGTATGCCGGATTGGTTGTCAGTTGGCGAGCCACTCCACCGCTCGTCGGGACGGAATAAATATCACCTTTATAGGTGAAGGCTACAGTTTTGCCGTCGGGAGATATGGCGGAATTGCGTAGCCACAGCGGCGAATCAGATGCGGAAGCTCCAGCTGCAGTAAGACACAATGCCATAGTGGCAAAGGTTTTGAAAAGTTTCATGTTGATAATGGTATGTTTGTATATTGTAATGTCGAAAATTATAGTGAGACAAAATTACGATTTTTTTGTGAATACATCATTGAGGCACAAAAATTATTAATTTTGCAAACCGGCATCAATTACCGTATACAACAGATTAAAACAATGGATAACGTATATCAACATAAACCCGACTGGTTGAAAATCAAACTACCCCGTGGCTTTAAGACCACACAAGTCATCGGTCTGCTCAAAGATAAAGGACTTCATACAATCTGCTCAAGCGGAATGTGCCCTAACCGCGGAGAATGTTGGGGCAACGGTACAGCCACATTTATGATAGGGGGGGATGTGTGCACCCGTGCGTGCAAATTCTGTAATGTAAAAACAGGACGTCCCGGGGCTATTGATGAAAAGGAAATTGGCGGAGTTGTGGATTCTATCCGTGAATTAGGTCTGCGTCATGTTGTTCTTACTTCGGTTGATAGGGATGACCTTCCTGATTTGGGAGCATCGCATTGGGCTGCAGCTGTCAGAAGAATAAAAGAAGAGTGTCCGGGAGTGACAATGGAAACTCTGATTCCGGATTTCCAAGGACGTATGGAGTTGGTAGATTTGGTTGCCAACGAAGGCCCTGAGGTGATATCTCACAACCTTGAGACTGTACGTCGCCTCACTCCCGTAGTACGCTCGGTTGCTACTTATGATTGCTCTCTTGATGTATTGCGGCATCTTGCAACAACAGGTCATCGTGCTAAATCGGGCATTATGCTCGGACTTGGCGAGACACGCGATGAGATTCTTGAAACGATGGATGATTTACTTGAAGCGGGTGTTGAAATCATGACGATAGGGCAATACCTTCAGCCTACCAAACACCACTACCAACTGAAGGAATACATTCATCCGGATGTATTTGCCGAGTATGCAACAATAGGTAAGGAGAAAGGTTTCAGACACATAGAGAGTTCTCCTCTTGTGCGTTCGAGTTACCACGCCGAAAAGCATGTGCTATGATTGAGGTTATAGACCTTGGACTGACCGATTACTCGGAAACCCTTGCTAAGCAAAAGGCTGAATTTAATAGAATAATATCTTCAAAGCGAGAGGGCATACAAGCGGATGAAGTATTGTTTCTCACTGAACATACTCCAGTTTATACACTTGGCAAGCACGGTCATCCGGAAAATCTGTTGATGGGTGAGTCTGAACTTTCGGACAAACACATAAACGTATATCGTACTGACCGCGGAGGAGATATAACATTTCATGGTCCCGGGCAATTAGTTGTATACCCTATTATCGACCTTGAACGTCGTCGGTTAGGTATAAAGGACTATGTCAACATACTTGAGGAGAGTGTCATACGTGTTTCTGCACATTATGGCATTCAGGCTGCCCGGCTTGAAGGTGCGCCCGGCGTATGGGTCGGCGTAGGCACTCCGGGAGAAAGAAAAATATGTGCTCTCGGGGTACGGTGCAGCCGCTACGTTACAATGCACGGATTGGCTCTGAATGTAAATACAGATATGACATACTTCGGTGGAATAAATCCTTGTGGATTTGTTGATAAAGGAGTTACATCCATAAGTCGTGAGACAGGACGAGTAATAGACATGAGCGAAGTTAAAAGCATAATGGTTAAAGAGCTAACCCGATTACTTCAGTAAAGACAGTACTTCTTTACTTTCGCCATTGAAAGTGATTCCTCCCTCAAAGGGCATAATACACGCTAACGTTCCTTATTCAACGCGCTTGAATGTGTAAACGTTGAGTTTATATTCGCCCTCCTTATCGAAAGCGGAGTCTTTATAAGCGGGGGGTGAAAGAGTCTGAGTTTGTAAAATCTACATCTCCGTTGTAGAGGTTACCGATGTAGAGTTTATTACTTTTGAAGGTATAAGGGCATTTCCATGGAAAGTCCACATTTATAGATTCGATTGCTTCTTGCCAATCTTCAAAGGCTTGAATGTACTTAATTTGCCCCTCTGGAGTAGATTCATCGAATTGAGAGGGTGTGGGCATGGTAGGCAATGGAAACTCAGCAAGCCAAATAAGAACTTCTTTATTGTCAAAACTTATATGTTCCATATATTTTGTTGGCTCATTACCCATAGGTTATCCCACCAATAAGAAGAAGTAATGTATTCTTCCTTGGTGTCATCTCACCAAGTATCATTTTGTAAGTAATGATATTTATAGTAATAATGGGGTAAGAGCCATGTTCCCTTAACATCGCTAACGGTAGGCTCATCTGCTTTTTTTATCGCTACATGATTGTAGGCCAACGGCGATGATTGAAAAAAGCATAAATGTAATAGCTTGTATTGGTTTCATATTATATCCAATTTCGGCGAATTTGTCGGAATAAGCCATATACATTATCTCTGTGGTGTTGGAGGAAACGAGGATGAGGACGAAAATATTCTACAGCAGGTATGTATATCTTTTGGCCGTTGTATTCGTTAAGGTATGACGTGGTTCTCAGTACATCGGGATGAACAACAATGGTGTAATCATCCTCGATAGTGAAGAATCCCTTATCGAAAACGCAGTGCATATCTCGACTCATTGCTATGCCATTGCAAGGTAGAAATGTACCTCTATGAGCTTGCGGCATAATATGGGCAGCTTCAAGATTGTTGTAGCCGTTGCAGGATATTACACGATGTGTTACAGCACATTTTTCTCCATAGGCGTTCATCACAAAGTCATGGAAGGTGCGACTATTGAACAAATCAGCTCCCATCGATTGTGTTAAATCGTCTTGTTCAATAGCCACCATTGTCTGAGTCTGTTGTTTTTCGACTGCTTCCTCGATTCGCTTATCTCCGGCAATAGATGCGGAAGCAGAAGGAAGCACATAGGCAGGTTTAAATGGAGAATGAGGTTCACCCTCCCAAATACCATAATTGCCGTGTGTAAGTTTAGAACGCCAAAACGAATAATCCGCAGAAATAGGAGGAATTACATTTACAGCGTAAAAGGTGACATCTTCATCTTGACATTTCATAAAAACGGCTATATCGCCGGGAGCGAATAACTTTTTATCATCGTCAAGCTTGGAGTTAAGATAAATACGTGTCTCATCGCGCGGCTGTCCGTCAACAAAAGCTGTATCTACGTGCTTAGAATTGTGATAAACATATTGCGCATAGATTATTTCATCAGAATGTTGTGGTAAGATAGCCAATGCGGTACTGTCGTTTAAGACCGTCTTTGAAAGATGAGGAAAAAAGTCGTAACACTCCTTGGAAATCAGCAAATAACGGCCACGGTGAAATTTAAGAGTCCCATCTGCATTTACAGTGGGCGACCCCATTTCTTGTCTGCCAAGAAGTTTTATGAAGAACTGAGCCATATTCTATTAGTTTGATTTAAAGAGTTGAAATAAAGCAGAGGCTATAATGTTGGCAAAATCAACAGGCACAGCGTTGCCAATCATTTTGTATTGAGACATTGTAGACCCCAAAAATTCAAAGTTATCAGGGAAAGTCTGTAATCGCGCTGCTTCGCGAGGTGTGATAGACCGAGCTTGTTCTGGGTCAGGATGAATATGCCTCATTCCATCCTTATAAAGATGAGCTGGAATTGTATTGCTTGGCTCGTTCTCACGTAAAACGTAATATTTGTGAATGTTGCTGACTTTACCTGTAACTTCCGTATAAAGTTTTTTAAGGCTTTCAATACTGGTGTACTGCTTTCGACCACTGCGAATATCATCAGCAAGCAGTCTGAAAACAGAAGTATCTCTCGCACTATGAAATCTCGGTGTGTGGTTTGGAACAAAAAATTCAGATTGTTGGATATGAGATTGTTTGCTATTTCCCTTTGTTACTGGGTATTCCATTGGATACAAAGGAGGTAAATCAGAAATAGCGTCAGAAACAGTGCGTGGTTTTGTATGCTTCTTAAATTCGGGGATAATTTTGAAATAAAAATTATTCAACATTTCAGAACATTTCTCTCCGAAGTGCTCAATAGAAATTCCAAGGATTATTACTCTTTTTCGATGTTGTGGAATCCCAAAATCTGCAACATCAAATAAAGCATTTTTGAAGTTCTCCAATACATAATAACCTGCGTCCTTAAAAGCAGAATATATGCGCTTGGTAATAAGAGTTCCGTCAGGAGCTGCACTCAACAGGCCAACAACATTTTCAAATACAAAAAATTTGGGTTTGAAATGTTTAACAAGTTTTATATAACACTCGAATAGATAATTACGATAATCATTTCTCATGCCATGCTCATCGCGTATGCGACCTGCAAGAGAGTATGCCTGACAAGGAGGTCCACCGATTATGACGTCGACGGGGTTACCGTCGACAATAGACTCTAATCCAGAGTGAGTTCCGTACTCTGAATCAGAGAAACCGTTGATTAGTTCATCTGTACGCTGAATGTCAAATCTTATGACGGCTTCGTCTGCATTTTTCATTTTCCATGCTGTCTGAAACCTGTGCTTCAAAGTTTCATAAGGAGCTTTTTCCCATTCAACAGCACCCAATGTATGGTAATGACCCGACTGAAGGAAGCCCTCAGTTAAGCCACCACACCCAGCGAATAAATCAAGTGTATTTAGGACAGTGCTATTCATTGCAAATAATTAAGAAGATGAGAAGCTAAAGCCTTAGCTAATAAAACAGGCACTGCGTTCCCGACTTGTTTGTTCTGCTGTCCACGGTTTCCGAGAAAAACAAAATCGTCGGGAAAGGTTTGTATTCTTGCACTTTCTCTCACAGTCGGACATCTATTATATTTGTAATGGAAAAGGTTTCGATGCCCAGTGTCAACTGTTCGAGCCGGTTTTTTGCTATTTAATCGAGTCCATGCCATATGAAAAACTCGACTTTCTCCAACTCCTGGTGGGAGGTCTTTATAATTACCTCCGTCAGGAACAAGAGCAATCACATCTTTAACAAATTGTTTGTGATTGATAGAGGTATGATTGTGTAGTGTATTTGAAGCACCTCGCATTAACCTTTGAAAATCGTTCAAAGGTTCACTCTCGTAAGCACTGACTTCTTCTCCTAATGAATATTCCAGAGATGGTAAGTCTCCAATGGCTTCCTCGCATGTAATATATTCCTCAGGAGTTAAGTATGGAGAAGGAAATTCAAAGGGTTTGTCAGAGTTCTTTAGCCCGATAAAGACTAATCTTTTACGAACTTGTGGAACTCCGTAATCAGCGGCACATACTATTTTGTACGAAACATTATACCCCATTTGAGTGAAACGTTTTACTATCTCATCCTTGACCTCGCCTTTATACAAGTTAGCCATTCCTGGAACATTTTCAATCAAGAATGCTTTAGGGGAATAGCGTCGCACAGTTTCTATCAATGCGAGATAAAGTTTATTTCTCGCATCATCAAAGTTACGAGGTCCTGTAAGACTAAAACCTTGACAGGGAGGTCCACCGATTATGATATCAATGCTACGTCCATATATGGTATCATCTATGATATCAAATGACTCAGGGGCAGACAAATCAAGGTGAAGTCCCACAGCGCCACTGTGGTTTCGTTCAAATGTATTAAGGGCACTTTGCTCAAAATCAACTCCAACGAGTACATTGTACCCTGCCTCTTCAAATCCTTTTGAGAGGCCACCACATCCGCAGAATAAATCCAGTACGTTGTACGCTGATTTTGGCATACTGATTACAAATAAGAAAACTTCCGAGTAGGCAGACAGGCGACCAAACCTTTTGCGACTACAAGGAAGTTCCTATATATGTTGAATATAAGTTTTACTTACATTGGGCGGTCTTTTGTCTGCGCG
>CAYVNJ010000009.1:0-32518 GCA_964452865.1 uncultured Sangeribacter sp.
ACGGAAAGTAGCCGTG
This sequence comes from uncultured Sangeribacter sp., assembly GCA_964452865.1. Classification (GTDB taxonomy): domain Bacteria; phylum Bacteroidota; class Bacteroidia; order Bacteroidales; family Muribaculaceae; genus Lepagella. The sequence continues at coordinate 17 of CAYVNJ010000009.1, forward strand.
GGGTAAGCATAGCGCACCCCGCGGTTCTTCGTATTAAGAGTGCATTTGGCTGCAGCCCCCTTGTGGGTCATGGCGGCTGCCCGCATGACCCCATACCGGGGTCGCGGGCGCAAGGGTACGTGTTGATTGCATCATCCGCGGGTTACGTTCGCGATTGCTCACTGCGCCCGCGGCTACTATCGGGATGCGCTCTGCCGACGCATCATTTACTCTATCATTTTGCTATTCGAGTGTGAAAATCATATTAATTCTCCCGGAAAACGTACATTGGAGTAATCGATGATTTCGGCCGCACGAGCCGTATGGCCTCCTACGTTATTTACAATATTGGCGTACGGTTCATAATTATCACGGCGAGATAAATTTGAAAAGTTTTGGTTTCCCAAAAATTATTTTTATCTTTGCGCAGTGTTTTTCATAGTATTAAATTAAGATTAAGGTTTCAGCCTGCCTCCTTGCGAAAAGAGGCAGGCTTTTTTATGTTATGCCTGTACGAAAATCACCGATGCTGTCACGAGTGTAGTGTCGGCGTGCATTAGTCGCCATTGAGCAGAAAGTTCTGAATCAGCAAGCGGCGTACGATATATGTCGATAGTATAGTCGTAATGACCTTCGGCGGCAAAACCTATTTCGAAACGTGCTATGTGGTTGGTGTCGAAGTCGGCAAGTGTATATCGGTCTAATATGATTTCTATCCATTTGAGCGTGTTGACATGCCGATAGCAGTCAAGGTCGGAATATCGGACTGTATATTGCCCATCGAGCTGTTGCGACGGCTGATGACGGCTTTGTCCGGCTATAGGACATTCCCTTCCGGAAACCGCCCCGGCGGGGAGGGAAAGATGCGACAGCCCCAGATTGTCGTGAGTGTCGAGGTTGATGACCATCCATGTGGTACGTGTATATCCGAGCAAATCGCCGTCTTCCGTCTCAACGGCAAAACATCGCGACGAGAACATACGATTCCAAGACTCAATCCATGTGGTGAGACGATAGGTGGTATTGACCCGGGGGTATGCGGTCAGTTCAACCGCAAGTCGTACCAACACCCAACCGCCGCGAGAGTCAGCCATGTCGGGATTGCCAATACCGAGCGAATTGGCATGTTCGGTAGCAATCTCAATAATCCGTTGTGTGAGAGCCGTGATAGAAAGTGTGCCATTGGGAGCAGCATCGGCTGCCGACACAAAGTAACTTCGGGAGTATTCAACGTTCATAACGCGAAATTATAAAAATTTTTACTTACTTTTGCGAAGTTGAAAACGGCGTGCAATAAAGGCACGTCGCAAAGCGTTAAAAAACACAAAAACAAGCAACGGAAATACCGTTGCGCAAAAAATACAGACGACAATGAAAAAAATCCTCCTGATGCTGGTGGCTGTGGTAATTCTGAGTTCGTGCTCGACCAAGAAACTGGCCTATTTCACAGATATTTCGGAAATGCCTGCCGGCAGTATTACCGCAGGTCACCCGGGATTGAAAATAAAGCCCGGCGACGAGCTATTCATAACCGTCACTTCGGAAGTGCCGGAAGCAACCGTAGCATACAATCTTCCCCTGAGTAACCCGGGGTCTATGACCGGCAAAATGGAGATAGGTTCGGATGTGGCGATAATGACCTCGCAGGTCAAGCAACAGACCTATATAGTAGACCGTCAGGGCGATATCAGTTTCCCGGTATTGGGGCGCATTCATGTCGAGGGTATGACCACTGGTCAACTTACGGCTGAACTTACCAACAGGATTTCACAAAACGTTGATGACCCCTACGTACGTGTAGAACTGATTAACTTCCGTGTTAAGGTTCTTGGCGATGTGACTAAGCCTGACTCCTACGATGTGAAGGGTGAAACCATGACCGTGCTCGACGCATTGGCCATGGCCGGCGACATGACCCCCTACGGACGCCGCGACAATGTATTGGTAATCCGCCAGAATGGCGACCAGACCACATACGAGCGTCTCGACCTCCGCGACTCAAAGGCCATAACATCGCCGTACTTCTATCTGCAGCAGAACGACGTGGTATATGTAGAACCGAGCAAGGGACGTCTGTCTCAGGCCGACAGTCAGAACAATGCATATAAAATCAACGTGATTTCAGCCATAGTGAGCGGTGTGTCGGTGATTAGCTCGCTGATTATCGCCATCACAAGATAATTATCAGACATTACTAACACCCAATCATAGACCAAAGATATGGAAATGAGTGAGGATAAGAAGGTTTCGAACGAGCGTTTCGACATAGGACGCGCATTAAAAATACTTGGCCGCCACTGGTGGTGGTACGTAGTCAGTCTGGCTGTATGCCTGTTCTGTTCATGGATGTACCTGCGGGTCAAAGCACCACGCTACAGGGTTAGTTCCGTAGTTATGCTCAACCAAAACGACGAAGGCGGCAGTTCGGGTACACTCGGCGCACTGGGTTCGCTGATGTCAAGTTTCTCGCTTGGCGGAAGCGGTGGCGTAAGCATGGACGATGAACTGATAAAGATGAAGAGCCACACAAACCTCGTAGGTGTAATCAAAGCACTCGGCATCAACCGTTCATACTGGGACCAGGACGGGCGTCTCGGGAGCAAGATAAACTACTATAACGACTCTCCGGTAGTGGCAGAAATGCCTGAGGCAGTCGCCGACACCACCTACCAGACCATACGTTTCTTCCTGACCTCAAAGAACGGCAAACTGCATCTTAAAGGCTCTCAAGGGAAACACAAGAACTTTATCGATAAGGATATCCCCTCGCTCCCCTATTCCGTAAAAGTACCGACCGGTGCGGTGGTCTACTTCCGTCCGACAGCCTCTTACGACCCTAAGGCCGACATGCACCTCAACATCCTGCTTGAGCATCCCACCGTACATTTCGAATTTCTTGACAAGGAGTTGACCGTTGACAAAATCAGTAAGAAAGCCAACGCTATCTATCTGGAGATTGACGAGACAGTACCCGAACGCGGCGAAGATGTGCTCAACACTGTTGTAGACCTTTACAACGAGCGTTCGCTGGCTACAAGCCATGCGCAGGCTCAGGCCACGTCCGATTTCCTTGAAAACCGTCTAATCAAGCTCTACAAGGACCTCGAAGGTTCGGAAATAGAGATTGAGAAATACAAGCAGCAGAACAATATCGTCGATGCTGAAGCTGAAGCTGAATATATTTTCAAGAAAAAATCAGCTGTCGAAGGCGAACTGATTGAGGCCGAGACAAAGGCCGCCGTCCTCCGTATGGTGCGCGACTTCCTCGGCCAGGAAGAGAACCGCTACAAACTTATACCTTTTGCCGCCGATATGCCGGAGAAGCCTATTCAGGCATACAACGAGCTCGTGCTGACACGTATACGTCTTGAGAGCAACGCCAAAGGTGAAAATACTACGCTGTCGAAGGTGACCAAACAAATCGATGCCATGCGCGACAACATGCTCGTGTCGCTGGACCGTGAAATCGCAAGCGCACAAATTGCGGTCAACGACATGAACCGTGAAAACAACAAATCGTTGAGCCGCATGGCCGGTATGCCCACTATGGAACGCGAGCTGAGAGCCCTCTACCGCGACCAGCTGATTAAGAACCAAATCTATGGCTTCCTGCTGCAGAAGCGCGAGGAGAACCAGATGAAACTGGCTCGTAATATGCCTACTGCGCAGGTTCTGGATGCCGCACACACCAAGTTCAAACCGGTATCGCCAAACACAGTAATGGTCTATGCCATGGGGGTACTGTTCGGCCTGGCAATCCCGACACTACTGCTGATATCCGATAGCCGTAATAACTGGACAAGCCGTCTCCGCCGAAAGAAAGACTAAGAGCCGACAATAAGCCATGTCGCTGGTAATCAACAAGACCAAGAGCCTTACTTTCCTGCTCTTCGCTATCTTCTGGATTCTGGGAGTACTCCCCTTTCTTGTAGAAGAGACATTGGGGCAGGCACGTTGGGAAAACATGCGTTCGTTCGTGAGTGTGGCGGCCGATGCCGTAATTCTCATGCTTGGTTTGCTGAACCTGAAACGTTGGTACGATTGGCTCCTTGCCCTGACTCTTCTTGCTCTCACTCTGTACTCTTCGCTCTTCCTCAACGGACTGAGCCTTACATTCTGGGCAAACGGCATTCGTGCATATCTGCCGATGATTTTCTTTCTGCCCATATTACGCTATTATACCGCCGACCGCGAACGTTTCCGCAGTTTTGTCAGCACCGCGGACAAGAACCTATTCATATTTCTTGTACTTCAGTTCCCCGCTATAGTAATACAATTTCTCCGCTATGGAGCGGGCGATGATGTCGGCGGCACACTCGGTCGAGGCGGTTATTCCGGCATCATTTCAGGCATTCTCTACATGGGGTCGTTCTATTTGCTGCGCCGCGCATGGGACAACCGCAAGTCGTTGTGGAAAAACATGTCGGACAACTGGTTGCTGTTTGTACTGCTTCTTCCCTCGTTCCTCAACGAGACCAAAGTGTCGATGGTGTACATCCTGCTTTACGCCGTCTGTCTGATAAAAATGGATAAGCGTTTCATAGTACGTCTGACTATAGCTCTGCCCGTGATTGCCGCTCTGGCAATAGGTGGTGTGTATCTATATGTACAAGGCAGCAGCAACAGCGGTGTGCTCGAAAGCGACTATCTCGAAGGATATGTCGTAGGTACGGATGACCTGCTCGACAATATGGAGGATGCACTCGATGTGGCATCGGAACTGGATATGGACAACTACATGGACTTCCCACGCGGAGCCCTCTACATAGTTCTGCCGATAGTGATGGACGATGAACCCCACTCATGGATGTGGGGATATGGTCTGGGTCACTGGAAGGGCGGGAACAATGTGGCTCGCTCGAAATTCTACGAACGATATGAATGGTTGCTCCAAGGCACTATTCTACAAGGTTTCTCGTGGACTGTCGAAATGGGTTGGCTCGGCTGGTTCTGGATTGCCGGGTTCTTCTACCTGCTGTTCGGTTCATACCGTCGTCGCAAAGGAATCCGCGATGTGCAACTTACTGTCTTCATGGCCTTGTTCTGGGTGATACAGATAGCCTATACCGCCGTCATGCTGTGTCAGGTATTTGCATTTCTGCTTATTTACGTGACCTACGTGTCATGGCATTATAACGAACTGACCGAAGAACGGCCTTACGATGCGCAGAGACTTCTGCCGTCGCTCAGCTGAGAAGTTCTGCGAGTCGGTCGGAGATTGCCGTCCAATGATTTTCTGCCACCCGAGCACGTATTTTTTCAGAATTGAATCTTCCAAAATCTTCGACCAGACGCTGCAAAGCTCCTGCAAACTCTTCCGGAGTATCTCCTGAAAGAACACCCGCCGAAGCATCGACCAACTCCGAATTGGCCCGCGTGTGGGTTGCGAGTACAGCCATCCCGGCAGCCATATACTCGTAGGTTTTGGTCGGAGGTTGCAGGTCGAAATGTCCCGACGTGGGTATGAAAGACACCCCGACATTATTCTTTTCGAAGAAAGGGAGTGCACTTTCCGACGGCACGAAACCGTGCATAGTGACAATATCGCCGAGCCCGCAACGATTTATAGCGTCGCGCACCTCAGCCTCGCCAAACCCACCACCTACAATGTCATATGAAACCTTAGTGCGCCACCCGGGATTTTTATCAAGAAAGATTGACAATCCATGCACAGTGACGTCTATATGACGATATCTGAAAGTTCCTATATATAGGATGCGTAATGTGTCGAATGTCTTCGCAGGCAACTCAAAAAGCTGTTCCGGCGCACCAAGAGGTACCACGGCCGAACGGTCGGGACGCAGCCCTATGGCATTACCTACCTGACGTGTAATCACCGTCACAAACGGAGCTTGCGATGCCGTATAGGCAATAAGTTTGTTTTTGATGTTGCGTTTGAAGGCATTCTCCGATATGTCGAGCGTACGTATGTCGAATATAAACTTGTCAGCCAACCGTCGGAACAGTGGGAAAAACATCGTTGCCGAATACGAAAAATCTGTAAAGACGGCATCGAAATGTATGTTTGCATCAACGAGTTTACGCAGGGCATGCTGCATGTCAAAACGGCGGTTAACCTTGCTTCGCTTTGCCACATACGACACTCTGCATCCTGCAGCCTTAATGGGAGGCTCTCCCTCGTCCATACACAGATAGGTTATGTCGAACCTGTCCGACATATTTTTGGCATGATAGTAATAGTCTATCAGATAACCATATTGAATTCCGCTGACAATCAGAAGTTTCTTCTTCATATCCTACGCTTTTCTCAATTTTTTAGCAACAATCTGCCTTAGAAGGCTTTTCTCCGAGACAGTCAGTCCGGTAAGATATACGGCACTGCCCACCGAAAGAAGACACAGGGGTATCTCGACAAGCAGACGTACCACCCCGGAGGTAAACAAAGCGGCCACTGCGGGCAAAACAGATGCAAGAACAGCCACACGCACTATAGGCGACACTACACGACTCAGATACTCTGTGGCCGGCAATTCGCATTTTCTGTCGGCAAACCATACCCGCGTAATTATGATTGCAACCAGTACTCCGGCCTGTACCCACATAACCGCTACCGGCGGGCACTTAAGCCATAATACCAGAGCACTCAGCGGCAGATTAAGCAACAATAACGACGATATGACTATCTGATAGCTGCGGATGCGTCCTGTGGCCTGCATGGCTGTCCACAGAGGGCCGTTGAGCGAGTCGAGAGTACAACATATCAGAGTGACTATCATAAACGCCGTACAGGAAGGCGGAGGTGTCTTAAGCCACCACACAAGCACCCATTCGGCACATAGGCCGAGTGGCAGCGCGAGCACAAACATAAGATAAAATGAAAATTTCGACGATGCCACTATCAGCATGCGGAAACGGCTCATATCGCCTCCTCCGAAGCATTTATTGATTTGAGGGTTGACTGCTTGCTGAAAATTACTGCAGAAAGCGAAAACAGCTGTACGCACCTGATTGATGATGCCCATTGTGGCATTCAAGGCCACTCCACAGAAAATATTAAGGATTATCCCCACTCCCTGCCGGCATCCTACATCGGCCAACGAGCCGAAAACGTTCCATCCCGAGAAGGCAAGCAGTTCGCCAGCAGTGCGGCGGTCGGAACGCATCGACAGGCGTATGCCCTTGAAATTGCGAATACAATACACCGCGAACCATAAGGTTGTTATCCCCGACACTCCGCACAACAACCAGGCATAAAGCACAAGTTTGTTTGTGTTTACAAAAAGGAGCAGAAATATGACACCGAGTTTCAGTGCGGCCTCTATAATGGAAGTGACTGCAAAAAACGACATCTTCTCGTGAGCAAGCACGGCCGCATTGAAAGGTACACGCAGGAGCTGAAGGCAGGTTGTTAGAATGGCAATCTGGTAGACTACCATAGCCGACCGGAATGACCCGGCGGGGATATCCACACATGTCGATATGAACCACAGACCTACTGTTTCAGCTACGAGAATCAGCAACGGACAGAGCAATACGTTGACAAGCAGACCGGCCGAGAAATACCGTTCAACTCCCGGGTGGTCATTCCGCCCCAACGCCACACACAGATAGCGATATGTTGATGAACTGAGCGATGCGTCGATAAAAGAGAACAGCACCACGACACCAGCAACAAGGTTATACACACCATAGTTGTCGATACCCAACACATTAAGCGCCACCCGCGAAGTGTAGAGCGTGATGAACATCATCACGAACATCCGCAGGTACATATAGAGCGAATTTTTCGCTATACGCCGGTTGTCATCTCGGTTGTCGGGAGTCATACGTGTGCAAAGACGCTGTCGTTAGCATCCGCGAAGATACTAAAAAGAAATGAAACAGAGATGCGTAAATAATAAACAGCGTCGCATTGCGTTAAAAATTTATAACGTGTATGCACGACACATGAAAATACTTGTCGTAAATAAGTTTTACTACCTTCGGGGCGGTGCTGAGCTTGTGGCTATCGGCACGGCCGACCTTATGCGCAAAGCAGGACATGACGTACGCGCGTTTTCAATGGATTATCCACTGAATATGGATGCTCCGGAACTGAAATACACTGTTCCGGAAGTCTCTTTTAAGGGAACAGCATCCGAAAAAATGCGCGGTGCGGCACGTGTGCTCGGTCTTGACGGCCTGCGGAACAGTTTCCGCAAGGCTTTGGACGAATTCCGCCCGGACGTAGTCCACTTCCACAATATCCACAGCTATCTTTCGCCGGCAATGGTGGAAGAAGCACACAAATCCGGAGCACGTGTATTGTGGACTCTGCATGATTACAAACTCGTTTGCCCGTCATACCTGATGATGCAGCCCGACGGCAGCACATGTAGCGAATGTCTTACGTCCGGCACGGCGGTACTTCGCCACCGTTGCATGAAAAATAGCCTGCCAGCCTCTGCACTTGCTTGGCTTGAGGCCCGACGTTGGAACAAACGCAGTATGTCGGCTGCAGTCGATGCTTTCATCTGCCCCAGCGCTTTCATGGCCTCAAAAATGACGGAAGGCGGGTTTCCGGCAGAAAAGATGTATGTCCTCTCCAACATGCTTCACCCGGAGAAATACGAAATTCTGAGCAATGCCCGTCAGACAGAGCGTAAGAATTACTACTGCTACGTGGGAAGATTGTCTGCTGAAAAGGGTCTTCCGACTTTGATACGCGCAGCCTCGGCCTTAGATATGGAACTTCGTATCGCAGGTTCCGGACCAATGGAGGACGAATTGCGCAAAATGGCTGCGCCGCATCCGCAGATAAAGTTTCTCGGCAAGCTTGACAGTTCGGAGGTTGTCGAACTGCTCAGACACGCCCGCTTCAGCGTACTGCCTTCCGAATGTTTCGAAAACAACCCGCTCGGCGTAATAGAGTCGCTCTGTACAGGCACTCCTGCCGTAGTGGCCGACATAGGTGGAATACCCGAACTTATCAATCCTACCAACGGTCTTAAATTCCGCCCGGGCGATTCCACTCAGCTCGGGGCAGCTCTCCGGCGCGCTGCCGAGTTGCCTTACGACTACGAACAGATTGCCCGCGACGCATTGCATAGATTTTCTCCGGCCACTCATCTTGAAAAACTGAGCGCCATTTACAATAACTCAACCGACAGCAATAAAAAATGAAGATAGTTGTAGCAGGCACAAGGGGAATACCCGACATTCTCGGAGGAGTCGAGACTCACTGCCAGGAACTCTATCCGCGCATTGTGGCTTTCGGCCATGAAGTGGTGCTTATGCGCCGCTCTTGCTATGTACGGCCCGAAATCAAAGACAACAGATATCGGGGAGTCCGTCTGCTCGACATCTTCGCGCCGCGCAGGAAAAGCCTTGAAGCCATTGTCCACACCTTTCTCTGTGTGCTGCGCGCTCGTGCGTTGCGTCCGGATGTACTGCACATTCACGCTGTCGGGCCTTCACTGATGACGCCTCTGGCCCGCCTGCTCGGCATGAAGGTCGTGGTCACAAACCACGGTCATGACTACAACAGGAAAAAATGGGGACGTCTGGCAAAAAGTGTTCTCCGTCGTGGGGAAAAGGCCGGCACATGCCATGCCAACGGAGTGATAGCCATATCGGATGATATTGCCACAACTCTCAGAAATCTTTATGGACGCACCGACACATTCATAATACCTAACGGTGTCACTCCGCCCACACCGACATCTACAACAAAATATATCGAAAGTCTCGGCCTGAAGCCACACAAATATATCATGACCTGCGGCCGCTTTGTGCCGGAGAAGAACTTTCATCAGCTCATTGAGGCATTTAAGGCTTCGGGGCTTGCCGCACAAGGATATTGTCTTGCCATTGCCGGCGACTCAGACCATCCGGATGAATACAGCGAGAGACTCAAAACCTCAGCCCGCGAAGCCGGAGTAGTACTCACAGGCTTCATAAAGGGTGCGCCGCTTGACGAACTGTTTGATAATGCCGCACTGTTCGTACTCCCTTCTTCGCACGAAGGATTACCAATCTCGCTATTGGAGGCCATGAGTCACAAGGTCGATGTCCTTGCGTCCGATATCGGGCCAAACAAGCTGCCTGAGCTAAATGCCGACGACTTCTTCCCCACAGGCAATGTCGAAGCCATGGCTAAAGCCATAAGCCGCAAAATCGCAAATAAGGCAACTCCCCGAGTCTACGATATGGGACGCTACGATTGGGATTCCATAGCCTCAGAAACAGTAGAGGCCTACCTCCGCGTCCTCGGCCGCTGACAGTTCTTGGATAGAGATGCGCCGGAGAGTGCGCATTTTTATGTAATCGCGTTTATCGGCGATAGACCTCTTTATTGGCTTTCGCGCCGCGCTTCACGATGTAGATGCCTCCCTCCTCCGGTGCAGCCACTTTCTGCCCCTGCAGGTTGTAATACGCAGCCTCGGCATTGCCGTCAGCAACAATCTCCTCTACCGCCAACGCATCGAAATACTCCTTCGGATTTTCCGGAAGTCCATCCTGACGGTAAATCACTTCACCAAAGTTGCCCTCTGAAATATCGCTCACCTCCTCAACGTCGCATACATATAAAAGGTTGATTTGTTTAGTCCAACTAGCACTCAAATTTATATTATATGGATACGGCATATATCCGGTTGCACGTGATTTTAAATATTTCAAGAATCCTATCCCCTCTTGAATTGTAAAATTACCAGCAAAATCGGTATAGGGCATAATAAAAGGATTAATAGTATAAAATTCAAGCTCAAGTCGTTTTGTTTGAAGATGTAGAGAAGATGTATTTTCTGTAGCGATGCACTTTATTCGTCCGCAGTCAGTACGATATAAAAAGTCCGATAATAATAAACAAGAGTTTTCGAACTTATATTCATCTGTATAATATTCGTCTTCGCCTACCTGAAATTCATCTCCCGATTCGAGAGAGAAGTCATAAATCAATAATTCGTCAGTATTAGAACCATATTCATATTGACCGTTACTCGGGTTCAACATATATACTTTCCCATTCTCCTGTCGTAAATAGGCAAAAGGATTATCAAGACTATCGTAATCACTATCGTAATCGTAGTCATAAAGGTAACAATTATGATATATTTTATCATTAATTGATGTTGTTCCCGATATTCTTAATATTGAATGAATTGTTTTTGGCTCCGGTCGATACAACCACCAGTTAGAATAAATCCAAATCCTATTTTCGTTACATATTGATTGGTATTCCCGCTCGGCTCGCGCGGATAACACTGATGCAACCGCAAGAACGACAATAGTGTATTTTATAATATTTTTCATAGCTACTTATTTATAAATATTAGATATTGAGAATTTTGCTCCCTTTTCAATCTTAAAACCAGGTTGTGATGTCGCAGGTGAGACCCCTGAAAGTAAAAATTTCTTCATAGGGAAAATAGTTTAAGGGTTAACGATGTCGTAAAGATAATGATAAATTTTGAGAAATCCAAATATTCGTGCCATAAAAATACGATTTTAACACTCAAATAGCAAAATGATAGAAATACTGTGCGCAGTCGAATGTTGACAACGTATGCCCGCATACAAAAGATGCGCCGACAGAGCGCATTTTTTATAATAAATGATTTTACCACAGACCCTTACGCAATTGCATTTTGCATAACTTTGAAGTATGCAAAAAAGGTTCTCAGGAGAAGACTCCCAAGAACCTTTTTTCGTATAGTTAGAATGTCCTTATTTGCGGATTATCTTACAGGTCTTTGTAGAACCGTCGGAATATACCGTACGCTCGATGCATACACCGGCTGTCGGCTCGTCAAGACGAAGACCGTTCAGGTCGTAATAGCGTGTGTCAATCAATTCTGCTGCGTCAGTACGCAAGTCATCGATGCCGGTGTAGTCAGGCGTCAATGAATTTGACTTATTACAGTTGAGCGAATAGCCTGTTTCCGCATCAAGAAGAATGGCTACGGCGTGCAATGTAGCACCAGGATTGATAAAGATTTCTTTCTTGACATTAGTTACCTCGCCGAGATTGACCGGGTAGTCGAGTGTAACTACCTGTCCGGCTGCCACACTTGTTGGCACTGAACCTTCAATGCCCGACACTTCTTTGAAATAGGCTACTACGTCGTTGAATGTAAGTCCGGAAACCTTAGCACCGCCGTCGATGAAGATTTTCCATAAATCGCTGGCGACACCTACCGGTTCTTTTCCTGCGAAATAGTTGTTTTGCTTCCAATCGTCGTTCTTCAGACCATCGGCAACGAGTGCTATTGCTATACGGTAGTTGATATCCTCAAGAGCGCCTGCGAAAGTGACATTGGTCTTGGCCACGACCTGCGTTTTTGCCTCGTTGGCCCAATCGAGAGTCACATCTATTTCTGCGGGTGCAATCTCTTCTGCAAACGCCGGCCAACGGCTCGGGAAGGCAGAGGGGTCCATTCCTGTCGAGCGGTTGATTGTGCCATATGGGAAACCGGGGATTTCGAACGGGAAGTCCTTGTTTGGCATTACTACCATACAACCTGTTTCGTAATCTTCCGAATGATATGCCAATCCTACAAAGCGGTCGCCATACAGTTTGGGCATTTCTTCCATGGCTATATATCCACGCGGGCAATAGCCACAACCCAATCCGGTATATTCCTCAACGAGCGGACGGCTGGAAGGGAGCATCGACCATACGTACATTTTGCCTTTGCCGGTACGCAAGGGGTCGGTATTCTCTCCACCGTTGCATTTGTCGATTGTCATGCTGAACGTATATGTGCCAAGAACATCGCCCGGCTCTACGGGGATAGATACTGTCGCGCTTTTACCGCCGGTTGCAATCGGAGCATCAAGTTTCAGTGTAGCTGAATGTGATGTATCTCCAAAAGAATAAGTATAGTCTATCTCATTAATTTCAGATTCTCCATGATTGATGATAGTCACCGGTACATCGTGTGATTCACCCTGTTTGAAATAAGACTCGGTGGGAACGGTCACCATTGCATCGTAAGGACCGAAAGCTGTCTGCAGATGCACAACCATTGTGCTGACAGCACCTATTGACTGTGCGAGATTGGTCCATTTCAGGTATGTACGCGATGTGCGAACCCACAGTCCGTTGTCCAGATTGTTTTTGCTTTCAATCACAGCAATCGGAGTGCCAGGATTGCCATAGCCGTCAAGGCTGGTCACAGCGAAAGAATAACCCACCCATATACCTTCAGTGGAAACCTCCTGCGGTTGGTCGAATGTAGCAGTGAGCCGGCTGTCCTTCAAGTCTGCGGCAACAGTAGTCAAATCGGCATAGTTGGCATTATCCTTTACCTGAAGTTCTGAAGAGAGCCATGCAGACAAGCCGGCAGCATCCGATTCGGCAACAGGCAACGTGACCTCAAGACCCGTCACCTTAGCACCAATCAGTGCAGGGTCAGCAATCTTTATAGCAACGTCGATAGCTTCTTTTTTCTTGAAGCCATACACTTTTGACACCTTGTGGTCGACATTATACGTAAAGTCGACTTCATCAGCTGCCGCCGTGCCTGTAAGACCGGCGACAACCAATGCGAGTGATAGTATTTTTTTCATACGGTATATTAGTCACTCCGTTTATTTCACAACAACTTTGCTTGTTTTGACACTTCCGTCGGCAAAGTTTGTAACTTTCAGGAAAATGCCGTTGGCAGGACGCTCAACACGTACACCGCAGAGGTCGTAATAAACAACGCTCTTAACGTCGGCCGACGCAGCTTCTATCTCTTCGACAGAGTCTATATCATCGCCTACGAAACCGGGAGCCCACAGCATGTTTGAGGTGATTGTATCTTCGCCTGATTTATAAACGGCACGCACACCTAAGCTGTCGAAGCCACGAACATGGAGGATGAAGCCTGCGAGGTTTCCGCTCGCACGGAAATCTTTATCTTCAGTGTTATAACCGAAAGGTACGAGTGTCATTTCGCTTACACCTTCAGGCAGTGTGTATTCATCATCGTAGAAAGTATATACTGCATTGTTCACAAATACTTCGTAATAGAGTTTAGATGTATCGAGAACATTGTGGTCAGTATCGACAGTCGGCATCTGGAAGTAGAATTCCGCATCCCAGTCATTTTCTTCCGACGAATTTTGGAAGAGGAATGACTCCGGTGTGGGAAGACCTCTAACCGTAAATTCTTCAGCGGGTACGGCAATGTAAGGTTTCTCGCACATTGCGTATGTACGTGTGGCATCATCCGGCAGGAGCGATATGCAATAATCCTGAGTGGTGCTCAGAATATTCTTCTCTTTGTCATAGTCGAATGTGAGGTTGTCAGATAAAGTAAATGTCTGCGTTTCGCCGTTTACAACAGTTCCTCCCTGGAAATAACATGTTGTCTGGCCGCCTTCGTACACACCCATATACTGCTTTGAGGCAAATACTACCTTATCATCTTCGATAGTACCCACTACCGGTACTTTTTCCATGCTTTCAGTATTGAATAGACCGGTAATGTACATCTTGTCGCCGTCGACACCCACGCCAACCGGACGAGATGTAATTGACGAGAACAGTTGCCAATCTTTCATTTCGATACCTTCGGGAAGTTCTGCCACTTTATCCTTGACGGGATTAAGGGCGTAGAGGAAGTCACCGTTACCCTGCCAATACCAACCCGCAGCCTGATTGGCCGGAGTAAGCCAGAGAGCCTGTCCAATCATAAGTTCGAATTTCTCCAGCGAAGTCATTGTGCCGTCCTGTTCGAGCTTGAATTTGTATGTCTGCTGGTCTGAAGGATAATACCATTCTGTTGTTTCATTATAATCGAAACACATGGCGTAGTCAAGATAGGTTTTCGAAACGCCGTTTGACATCTCCACTGTCTTGGCTACAAGCTGAGGGAATGTGAAAGTTATTATACCATTATCTATATCTCCCTCAATCCAGTTCGCACGAGCCGGAGTGCAATAATATATCGGGTTCTGCACGTAAACTTTTTTTCCGTCTTCAGAGAATACGACATTGGATACTATGTCATTGATTTCACGGGTCATCATGCCCGCATACTGATTGTATCCGTAGCCTGTTCCGTCTTTGACATACACGACCAGTTTACCTTCCGGTGTTTCATCAATCAGTTTGTCATCGGCAGAAGGCGCAGCTATCGCCTTTGCTACCGGCATGTGCTGTAGTGTCTGCGCCTGCACACCGCAAACAGCGAGCGAAGCCACAGCCATCGAGAGTAGAAATTGCTTCATAGAAAGATATTTTATTGATTTTTAATTACTTAGACACCCCGATGGCAACAAACACCACCGACTCTTTTGAACAAAGTTATACAAAAGAACATCAATGGTGTTAAAAGATATGTTAAAAAACGTTAATCAGAGCGTTAATCTGGATTTACTGATTGCTCTTCTTCCCAGAATTCGTCAGTCCAATCTTCATCGGTAAGCATCTGTTCGTCGTCAGTTTCTTCGGGCGCAAATACAAATTCATCTTCCTCAGCCACACGATGCCGGGCATCAAGAGGCCTGTGGGTAATATCAATATCTACCATGTTGGCTTCATTATTGACTTCACGCCATAGAAGGTCTTTAAGCTCAGATATGCCCTCGCCGGTGACTGCTGATATAAACAGACATTGCACACCCTCCGGGAGTTCTTTACTCATTTCAGATTTCAATTCTTCATCGAGCATGTCAGACTTCGAAATAGCGAGCACTCTGCCCTTCTCGGCAAGCTGTGGATTAAACTTAGTCAATTCGTCGAGCAATATCTGATAGTCGGCACGGATGTCGGCTGAATCAGCCGGTATCATGAACAGAAGCACGGCATTTCGCTCTATATGGCGGAGAAATCTCAGTCCAAGGCCTTTGCCTTCGCTCGCACCCTCGATGATACCGGGAATATCAGCCATTACAAATGAACGACCGTCACGATAGCTGACAATTCCCAGCTGCGGTTCCATTGTTGTAAAGGGATAATCTGCTATCTTGGGGCGAGCTGCCGAAATAGATGACAATAGGGTTGATTTGCCGGCATTCGGAAATCCCACAAGACCTACATCGGCCAGAAGTTTAAGTTCAAGTATTACACTTTTTTCAATACCCGGCTGACCGGGCTGCGCATAGCGGGGGGCCCGGTTAGTCGATGTGGCGAAATGCCAGTTGCCGAGGCCGCCTTTACCACCTCGCAATAGGCGCAGTTCTTCACCGTCGGAAGTTATCTCTCCAAGAAACTGTCCTGTTTCAGCATCGAACACGGTAGTACCGATTGGCACTTCGATAACCCTGTCCTCGCCGTCTCTGCCAAAGGAACGACCTGCTCCTCCGGATTGACCGTCGGTTGCGAAAATATGGCGCTGATACCTGAGGTGCAGCAGTGTCCATATATTACGATTTCCCCGAAGGATGATATGGCCTCCTCTGCCGCCATCGCCTCCGTCTGGACCGCCTTTGGGTACATATTTGGCACGATGATAATGTCTTGAACCTGCGCCTCCTTTACCGGAGCGACATAATATTTTGACGTAGTCGATAAAATTTGAGTCTGCCATAACTTATTTTCTTTTAGTGTCGGCGACGCATAAACTCCTCGGCTGTACGGAAATCATCAGGCGAACCGACATCTATCCACGTTCCGACAACCGGAAAGGTCCGGACATTAAGTCCTTCAGCACATGCTTCCGACACAAAATCCGGGGCATCCTTATACTCACCGTGCGATAGTCGGCCGAGCAATTCGCGTCGCACTATGTAAACACCTGCATTCGCGAAATAGTTGTAGACTGGCTTTTCAGATAGTTTGGATACACGGTCACCATCTGTTTCCACTATGGCAAATGGTATTGACACAGTGTAATTTGTAACGGCCATTGTTATATCTGCGTGTTTTGCAGCGTGATGTTCATACATTGCAGCAAAATCAAGAGATGTCAGCAGGTCTGAATTCATAATGAGAATATCATCGGAGGCAAACGTGTCTATCAGCGATACGGCTCCCATAGTGCCTAGCCGCCGGGGCTCAAGGATGCAATCTATTGCCACTCCGTCCGGACGCGGTTCAGCGAAATGTTCTTCTATCTGCTCATGAAGATAATTTACAGTCACGTAAATATTGCGTACACCGGCCTCTGCCAACGCATCAATATTGTAGTCGATTATCGCTTTACCGTCAATGCGCAGAAGTGGCTTGGGGGTAGTCAGAGTTGCGGGTCTCAGACGTTCTCCGCGGCCACCGGCCATAAGTACCGCATCTATCGGAAGGAAAGGGTGTATGGTTTTCAGGTCGACTATCTCGACTATGCGGCCTTTGCGGTCAAGTCGTGGCATGAGCCGAAGACCGTCTCCGCGAGCTGCCGACACAGCGGAAGCAGAGTCCTCATCAGGCCTTAAGGCTCTGACTCCAGGGAATTGTGCTTCCGACACAGATGCCGAAATAGGTACACCGCGCAAGAGTGCCCGTCGGATATCACCGTCGGTAAGAGCTCCCGTCATGCGACCGGCAGTATCGACCACAAAAAGAGTCATCAGGCCACCGGGCAGACGGTTGAGACGGTCAAGAGCCGTAAGCAGCCCCTCATTCTCTCCTATGATATGCAAATCAACCGATGCCATTGTGCGGCTGCTGATTAATGTCGCCCTTTAGAATTGCGGTTTTTCTGTGCCTGCTGCTCCTTGAGCATCTGTTGCTGCTGACGCTGCATCTCTTCAAGACGCGCCATAAAACCTGATTTCTTGCGAGGCTTCTTGGCATTAGCAGCCATAGCTTTGCGAACGTCCTCCTCATTGATTGCATGACGGAATGCGTAAGTCTGCAGAATAGTTATCAGCAATGACAGGAAGTAGTAGTAGCTGAGACCTGCGGCATAGTTGTTGAAGAACACCATGAAGAACACAGGCATGAGGAACATCATCCACTTCATACCAGGCATCTGCGATGGCTGATTCTGCATGTTGATTACGGTGTAAAGAATATTGGTAGCCGTCATCAACAGACAGAACAGTGATATGTGATTACCGAAATACTCGGTGACGAGAGGTATGTTGCCGCTCCACGAAATTATAGCATCGGGGGCAGACAAGTCATGTGCCCACAGGAAACTCTGACCACGCAGTTCTATACATGAAGGGAAGAAAGAGAACATCGCGAACAGGATAGGCATCTGCAGAAGCATGGGCAGACAGCCCGAGAACGGCGATGCACCTGCTTTCGAATAGAGAGCCATGGTCTTCTGCTGACGCACCATAGCATTCTCATTGCCGGGATATTTATCGTTGATTTCCTTGATATCCGGAGCAAGAATTCTCATCTTGGCCTGACTCTTATAGCTCTTATATGTCAGTGGGAAAAGTATCAGCTTGATAAAGAGCGTGAGCAGTAAGATTATTATGCCATAGTTCGAGATGAAGCCGCCAAGGAAGTTGAACACCGGAATGACAATAAGGGTGTTTATCCAGCGGAAGATGCTCCACCCGAGCGGAATGAGTTTTGTCAGGTTGAGGTCCTCGCCGGCGTCCACGGTCTTATCCATTGATGAAAGCAACGGATAGAGGTTCGGACCCATGAAAAGCGAGAATGTAGCCGGAGTGTCCGAATTCCAATCATAGTCAGACAATACAGTAGTGGCATCCATGCTCTTCAGATAGTCTGAACCTTTCAGTACGGTACTTTCGAAATCGGCCGTATTGAGTGGCTTAGGCGATATAAGGACACAAGAGAAGAACTGGTTTTTGAAACCAATCCAACGTATTTTGGCCTGGCGCTCCTCCTTGTCGTTTTTCGCATCAGAGAGATGCTCGACACTACCCCCTGCAAATTTATAATAAAGTGCTGAGTTGCGCTCTTCAAACATTCGTCCTTTTTCCTGACGTCGCACGTCCTGATGCCAGAGTATCCCGAGATTACGATTGTTCGATTCTATGACGCGCGTAGCGTTATGCTGTACGATGTCAACACGCACCGTATACGAATTGCCCTTCGGCAAGGTATATCGTATTCCCCACCATGCGTTATCGCCGAGGTCAAGAGTAAACAGCACTGTAGAATCATTGGGTTGCGAAGGACGGAAATATAGCTCAGCCGTATTGACCGGCTGAGGAAGTGGCAACTGAAAATCAAAAGTATTCGATTCTCCTTCGAATAAAACTACCTTATGACGTGTCTTTGCTTTCTCATCAGCGTTGTATTCCGTGTCGTATTTCTTCAGCTCTGCCCGTGTGATTGAACCCGATTTTGCATTGAGACGCAAAGAAATAACGTCATTCTCAAGATTAAGAGCCGAGTCAGTTCCATGACGGAAAGCTGCGAAGCGACCGTAGCGACCCATAGTAGTGCTCGACTCGCGCAAAGTCTCCAGTGCCCGAGACTGCTCTGCCAATGTCATGGTTTTTGGGGCGGCACTGAGCACCTCCGACAGCGGATACGATTTTCCACCGGCCTTTACAGTACCGGTCAGCGAATCGTGAGCCAACGTAAGGTCGACATTCGAATCACTCATTCGTACGCCATGTGTCGAGTCAGCGAGCACGATATCAGTACCGCTTGCCGCCACATTTTTCTTCAGCCAGTCCATCTCTGTGGCCGAAAGCATCTGTAGCGACGATGCATTCTGCTTGCCGTCGGCTTTCTCTGTCTGATTGGCCCTCTGTTCGGCCGCGCTATCCTCACGCGGAGTCAGCCAGAGAAATCCAAAGAATACCAGACCCATCAGCACAAGGCCGGTAACAGTGTTCTTATCCATGTTTATAAATATACAGTATAGTGGAAGTTACAATTAATTATACTTGTCACGCTTTCCGGCGCACCTCTTCACGATAAGCAATAGCCGCCTTTATGAAAGCGACAAACAGTGGGTTCGGAGCGAGCACAGTGCTTTGATACTCAGGATGATACTGTGTGCCTACATACCATCGCTTCTCAGGCAATTCCACAACCTCCACGAGATGTGTATCGGGATTTTCACCGACACATTTCATACCGGCCTCTTCAAATGCGGCACGATATTCGTCATTAAATTCGAAACGATGACGATGACGTTCGCTTATGTGTGTAGTGCCGTATGCCTCGGCCGCCTTTGACCCAGGAGCAAGCACACAGTCGTACGCACCAAGACGCATCGTTCCGCCGAGGTTCGAAATACCCTTCTGCTCTTCCATAAGGTCGATTACATTGTGTTTGGTCTGACTATCCATCTCTGTAGAGTTGGCATCGGCCATACCCATGACATTACGTGCATACTCGATGACCATGCACTGCATTCCGAGACAGATGCCGAAAGTCGGCACATCATTTTCACGACACCACTTCAGTGCCGTAAACTTACCCTCGACACCACGCTGTCCGAAGCCGGGAGCTATGATGACGCCGTCCATATCCTTCAGCTTCTCATCCACATCTGCTTCAGTCAGCTTTTCTGAATTGATATATGTGAGCGACAACCGGCGGTCGGAATATACTGAAGCCTGGAAAAGAGACTCGCATATTGATTTATAGGCATCCTGGAGGTCGACATACTTACCGACCAGGGCTATTTTGACTTCTTCACGGGCATTCTTGATTTTATCAAGGAACACGTTCCAGCCTTCAAGATTAGGTTCTATGTCCGACTCGACACCCATTTTGCGAAGCACAATATCATCGAGATGCTGCTCATGCATTGTAAGAGGCACCTGATAAATAGTCGGTACATCAAGACTCTGTATCACCGCATCCGGGTCGACATTGCAGAACTGAGCCACCTTGCGGCGCATCGTCACGGGAATATCTTTTTCAGTGCGCAACACAAGTATATCCGGTTGAATGCCGGCCTGCTGCAACATCTTGACAGAGTGCTGCGTAGGTTTGGTCTTCAACTCCTTGGCAGCCTTAAGATAAGGCACGTAAGTCAGATGAATACATACGGCGTCACGACCTAACTCCCAACGTAGCTGACGCACAGCTTCGAGATAAGGAGTCGATTCTATATCGCCTACAGTTCCACCAATTTCCGTAATGACGAAATCAAACTTACCGGTGCTTCCGAGCAGTTTGACATTACGCTTGATTTCATCAGTAATATGAGGAATGATTTGCACCGTCTTTCCAAGATAATCACCACGGCGTTCCTTGTCTATGACATTCTGATAGATACGCCCGGTGGTCACATTGTTGGCACGCGTGGTGGTGGTATTAGTAAAACGCTCATAATGGCCGAGGTCAAGGTCTGCCTCAAGGCCGTCATCGGTCACATAACTTTCGCCATGCTCATACGGGTTCAGTGTGCCAGGGTCTATATTGATATAAGGGTCTAACTTCTGAATGGTTACACTGAAACCTAGAGAAAGAAGAAGCCGGGCCAGAGATGATGAGATAATTCCCTTGCCGAGTGATGAGACCACCCCGCCTGTGACGAATATATACTTGGTATCCACGCTATTATATAAATATTACGGCTTGGTCGCGACATTGCGATGCCTATTTGGGAGCAAAGTTAATAAAAAAATATTACTACGCATTATCCGACACAGAAGCTCTTCTCCTCTGTAGAGTCAAACTTCCCAGTTAGAAACATAACGATAATCTCGGAAAATTTCGTAATTTTGCAAATAAAGTAACGACAATCTGAAAAAAGACCGGTCAGAATAAAGACATACGGCGAGAGCCGAAACCCTTTGAGAACTCCTGAGTAGTCGTTACAGGCTTTGGTCGGCCTTCAGATGCTGCAAGGGAGTTTTCGCTTTTTCTATTTTATGGCACTTAAAAAGTCCCAAATATATAGCACTCTTACAAAGTGTGCAAATGAATTAAGAAGTAAAAGCGGTATCAGCGCAGAGTCATTTAAGAACTATGTGCTTATTTTGCTATTTCTAAAATATCTTTCCGATAAGAAAAAATCAGGCGACAAAGACACCTCTGTTATCGAAATTCCGGACGGTTGTACTTTTGATGATATTGTTGAACTCAAAAACAAGAAAAATATCGGAGAGGAAATCAACAAGATTATCAGTAAAATCTCCGAAGAAAACGAGTTGGAGGGGTATATTGATCCAACCAAACACGATTTTTGCGATAAAGACCTCGGCGACACCGAAAACGCATCGAAGCTGATTACCAAATTGGTAGCCGCGTTCCAAGACAGCGGTCTTGACTTTTCAAAGAATCGTGCAGCTGATGATGACCTTATAGGCGATGCTTACGAATATTTGATGCGCAACTTCGCAAGTCAGTCGGGCAAGGACAAGGGTCAGTTTTATACGCCAACAGAGGTTAGCCGACTTATGGCGTTGCTACTCGGTATTGACCAAGACACTCGCCCCAAAGTATCAGCTTATGACCCGACTTGCGGCTCCGGCTCACTTTTGCTACGCGTCCGTGCTGCCGCTAAATGCCGGGTCAGCATTGACGGTCAAGACATAGACCGTGCCAACATCGAGCTTAGTTATCTCAATGCAGTAATCCATGGCTGCGATACCGCGCGTATTGTTTGGGGAGATACCCTCAACAATCCGCAACATACTCGCGACGCTCATACTTTGGAACAGTTCGACTATGTTGTGAGCAATCCCAAATTCTCATTACATAATTGGATGGGCACCGCCAAAGAAAACGACACTTTTGGACGTTGGAATCAAGAAATCGGTGTGCCGCCTCAGCAGTTCGGAGACTTCGCTTTTCTTCTTCACTGCGTCCGCTCTTTGAAACCCGAGGGTGTCTGTGCCATCATTCTTCCAAATGGTGTGTTGACTCGCGGCGGTGAAGAACAAAAACTGCGCCGTTGGCTTGTTGACAACCAACATATCCTCTCAGGCGTTATTGCCTTCCCCGCAAATGCTTTCTTTGGTACAACAATCGCTGGTAATGTGCTTATCCTTGATAAGAAGCGTAAGCACAAAGGAGTATTCTTCATTGATGCAAGTTCGCTTGGCTACAAGGATGCCGATTCCAAAATACGCCTCCGCGAACAGGATATTAAACGCATCATTGATGTATGGCGAGCACAGGAAGATGTGCCGCATTTCTCTCGACTCGTTACATACGACACCGACGAAAACGGCCAGTATGAAATAGAGCGCAACGACTTTTCGCTCAACTTGAGCCTTTATGTTACGCCTGTTGATACCGAAATACACCACGACATCGAAGCTCACCTCCACGGAGGTATGCCACTTGCCGACATCGAGCGGATGGCTGATTTTTGGCGTATTTGCCCATCGCTTCGCTCCGCTCTGTTTACACCGCTCCGCGACGGCTATGCCCAACTCGCTGTTAGCAAGTCTGCCATTGCCGATACCGTCAGGCGTGAGCCAAGTGTCAGAACTCAAAACGAGCGTTTCTTCCACTGTTTTGAAAATTGGAAAGAGGAAATGCTCATCGAGATGCAGCAAGTAGGTAAAGACTGCGACCCCAAAACAATTATTGCAGACTGGGGACAGAAGTTGCTTGATGAATTCAAGGGTGATGATATGTTAACAGATCCCTATGACATTTACGACCAACTTCTTATCTATTACAACGAGTCACTTCAGGATGACCTCTATATGATTTCCAACGGTGGCTGGATGCCCGAACTTGTGGTTCCTTCAAAAAAACCGCTCAAATGGCAAGACCTTTATTGCGACTTGCTGCCCGTGAAAATAGTTATTGAAGATAAACTTCCCGAACTCAAGTCAAAACTCAATAATGCAGAAACGAGACTTGCCGATGTGCAGGAACAAATATCCAACCTAATTGAGGAGAATGAGGGAGATGTTGACCCCTCGCTTTTCTATGGCAAGCGTAGCATTGCTAATATCAAAAGGAAATTAGAGTGTTGCCGAGCCAAACGGCTTTCAGACGATGATAAGAATTACATCGCTGATGTGCTTGTTTGGTTCGATAAAAACACAAAGGAATACAAGGATCGACGGTCAGCACTCATTGAAGACCGTCCCGACCTTTTTGGAGACATCGAGAAACCATCCAAATCGAGCATATCCAAAATGGTTGCAAAATCTGATAGTTGGGAATACAGCACCGAAGAACAACGCATGCTTTGGCTGCAATTTCTTTCGTTGCTTGAAAGTGAAAAAGGCATAAAAGACGAAATCAAGCAACTCGGTTCTCAAATGCTTCAAGGTATTGTTAATGCCTACGCTGCTCTTACAGAAGTAGACGCACGTCAGCTTATCATCGAACAAAAATGGCTTGCTTCCATTGAACAGCGCATAACAGGCGAGATGCACAATGCTCTCCACCGTCTTATTGGCGATGTTACCGCATTGGTGGAACGTTACGAACATACACTGGCTGACCTCACCGCCACATACGACAGCCAAACCTCTACCGTTCTTAAACACCTCAAAACAATGGGCTTCGAGTTATGAAAGATATAAAGATAAAAGATATTTCGATTGATATTCAAACTGGTCCATTTGGTTCACAACTTCATTCCTCAGACTACTCTGTTGAAGGTGTTCCGGTGATTATGCCGCAAGATATTGTAGATTTTAGGATTTCTGAGAAACAAATTGCACGTGTTGATGGAAGTCATGTGATTAGACTTAAACGTCATAAAGTTAATTTAGGGGACATTATCTTTCCGCGTAGGGGTAGTTTTTCAAAGTGTGCTTTAATTTCAAATCATGAAAAAGGGTGGTTATGCGGAACGGGATGTCTTAAGATAAAACTTAATACTCTCAAAGTATTTCCTAATTATCTGTATTTTGCTCTTCAACAGCCTAAAGTAATAAAACTAGTTGAAAGTAGTACGGTCGGTTCAACTATGCCGAATCTAAATACAAAGATACTTGGAGATGTAAATATACCTTTCATACCCAAAAGTCTTGCAGAACAAGAGAGAATTGCAGAGGTGTTGAATGATGTTGACAAATTAATTGCCACAACTGAGTCGTTGTTGCAGAAAAAGCGAGACATCAAGCAAGGAACCATGCAACAAATTCTCTCCGGCAAACGCCGTCTCCCCGGCTTCTCTGAGCCATGGGTAAACGTCCCCATAAATGAGATGGGGTTTACTTATCCTGGACTTATGGGAAAAACAAAACACGATTTTGGTTCTGGGAATGCTTTCTATATAACTTTCCTCAACATACTAAATAATGTCGTGATTAAATCCTCATTGTTTGAAAAGGTGTTTGTTGCAGATGGTGAAAAACAATATCTTGCTCAAAAAGGAGATATTTTTTTCAATAATTCATCTGAAACTCCTGAGGATGTAGGTCATTGTGCTGTCCTATTAGAAGATTTCTCAAACTTGTTTGTCAATAGCTTTTGTTTTGGATTTAGGGTTAATAATTCAGATATAGAGCCTCATTTTTTGGCTTATATATTTGAAACGGACCAAGGTAGAAATCTTATGAAAAAATGCAGTAGCGGTGTGACTCGTTTTAATCTTTCAAAAAGAAAATTCAGAGACTGTTGCTTATTAATTCCGTCTACTAAAAATGAGCAAAATGCAATATTAGAAGTACTCTCCGATATGGATGCCGAGATTGAAGCATTGGAGGGAAACCTCGCTAAATACAAGGCTATTCGTGAGGCTATGATGCAACAACTTTTAACTGGCAAAATCCGTCTGATATGAGCACAAACACATATAACCGCATTATAAAGCCGGAGCGCAACACGCAAAACCGGGCTATCTCTCTAATTCTTGACAATCTCCCTCGCTATCGTTATGCCGGTAATCTCGAAGATGTGGAGAACTCTAATATTCGCAAGAACGTACTAAAAAAGTACCTTACTGAAAAAGCCGGTTGCTCTGACACCGAAGCTAACGACGCTATCCGTCAGCTTAAAGCAGCAGCGGCTTGCTCTACATATGAGGCACTTTCCGACAAAGGGCTTGAAACTTATAAGTTGCTTCGCAATGGTGTTTCAGTCAGCCGTGGGTATGGCAAGACCAACCGCACGGTCAATTTTATAAATTGGGAGACCCCGACTGAAAACATATTTGAGTTAGCGGAGGAAGTAACCGTGCGTCGTGTTACCGAAGACATAAAGCATCGCCGCCCTGATATTGTTGTTTACGTTAACGGCATTGCTCTTGTGGTGCTCGAACTTAAAAAGATTTCCATATCGGTCGCAGAAGCAATACGCCAAAATATTCGTAACCAAAAGGATGGCGAAATTTGCCACTTCTTTACTACCGTGCAACTTATCCTTGCCGGAAACGAAAGTGAAGGTGTAAAATTTGGTGTCACCAAAACTCCCGAGGAATTTTGGCTCAAATGGAAGGATCCTACTGGTGAACCTTGCGAGCCATCGCGGTTTACCCAAGTGGCATTTCCAAACGAAATGATGCGCTCGCTTCTGCAATTGCTTGAACCGAGCCGACTGCTTGAAATTATCCACGATTGCATCATTTACGACGGCGGCATTAAGAAAGTGGCTCGCCCAAACCAATATTTTGGTCTTGTAGCAGCTAAACGCCGTTTCCGCGACCATGAGGGAGGTATTATTTGGCACTCGCAGGGCAGCGGCAAATCACTCACTATGGTTTGGCTCGCCCAATGGATTAAGGATCAAGGGGGCGATGCACGTATCGTCATCGTTACCGACCGAGACGAACTCGATCGCCAAATCGAGAATGGGTTCAAGGACGTAGGCTCTGAACCGCTTCGGGTCAATAGCGGAGCTGAACTTATCTCTGCCCTTGACAAACCCGCCGGGGCATATGTCAGAGGGAAGAAAACTTTTGATTCGAGCATCATCTGCACTCTCATACATAAATTCGGAGTGGGCTTGCATGGCGATAATCTCGACCGTGTTTCAGTTGGGGGCAGAAAGGCCAAGCCAAGCCCCGAAGAATGTATGGAGGCCATCGCCGCCACTTTGCCCGCAGACTTCAAGCCTAAGGGCAAAGTAGTTGTTTTCGTTGATGAGTGCCACCGCACGCAGGGCGGGATACTTCACCGCGCAATGAAAAAGATAATGGGCGATGACGTGATTATGATAGGTTTTACTGGCACTCCGCTTCTAAAAACATCAAAACTCACATCGCTTGAGCAGTTCGGTTCTTTCATTCATACATACAAGTTTGATGAGGCAGTCCGCGACCATGTAATCCGTGACCTCCGATATGAAGCGCGATATGTAGACCAACTCCTTGATCCAAGCGATAAAGATTCAATCGACGCTGTTTTTGAAACAAAAACAGTTAATATGACACCTCGCGCAAGAAAAGCATTGCGCGATAAGTGGGTCACCATGCAGCACGTTTATTCTTCCGACCAACGTGTCAGCAAGATTGTTGCCGATATTTGCCGTGATATGGTATTACTGCAACCTTTGGCTCACGGCTATGCTAACGCCATGTTGGTTGCCGGTGACGTTTATCAGGCGTTCAAGTATTGGGCAGCTTTTGAGAACACCGCGCTACGGGGTCAAACCACAGTCGTAACGAGTTATGACCCGGCTGCTGCCGGCACTCCTCCATCAAGTAGCAATGCGGCAAATGACGAAGATAGCTTCAAATATCACACAGCTAAAAGAATGATGGGCGAGCGCACTGCTGATAAGCATGAACAATGGGCTAAAGACCGCTTCATCAAACAGCCGGGGGCGATAAAGCTGCTGATTGTTGTGGATAAACTCCTTACCGGGTTTGACGCTCCTGCCGCCACCTATTTCTACATTGACAAAGGTATGCACGACCACGATCTCTTTCAGGCTATTTGTCGCGTAAACCGAAATTATAAACATAAAGAATCCGGGTATGAAAAGGAGTTTGGCTATATAATAGACTATAAAGACCTTTTCAATGCCATTACATCTGCTGTTGAAGATTACACTAACGGTGCCTTCTCAGGCTATAAGAAAGAGGATGTGGACGGTTTGCTTAAAGACCGTTTGGAACAAGGCAAGAAAGACCTCGATGAGGCTCTTGAAAAACTCGATGGTATATGTCAGAACGTAAAGCATCCGAAAACTCACGATAACTTTTTCGATTACTTTGTTTTCGACCAAGCCACCACTCCAACTGAGGAACAACAAGCTCGCTCATTGGAAAATGCCAACAAACGCGAACTTTTCTATAATGCCGTAATGGCTGCCATAAACCGTTACCTCTCAATTGCTACGCAAATGAATGAGGCTGGTTATACTGCTGATGAAGCAAAATACATTCATTCAAAAATTGATGATTTTGCTAATCTTCGTCAAGCCATTATGTATCGTAGTGGCGACACAACAGACCTAAAAGGTTATAATGCCTTAATGCGCCAGTTACTCGATCAATATGTTCAAGCACCGAGAAGTAGACTTCTCGCCAGTTTGGAGGATTTCTCCTTTCTTGACGTTATCGATACCAACAAGTCAGAAGAGCCGGACGGCTCAAAGACTACCAAAGCTATTGACGATGAACTAGGCGGTGAACCGGCCGCTGCGGAGACACTTTCTGCCAATGCTCGAAAGTATATTGTACGCAAGCGTGACTCTAACCCCGATTATTATGATAAACTTAGTGAGCAACTAAATCATCTTCTCGAACAAATAAAGAATGGTATTATTTCCTATCAAGAAGGATTAAGGCAAATTATAGAGCTTATGCGTCAGCTTCGGAGAAATACAAATAATTATCCTGCCGAATTTGATACCGAAGGTAAACGTGCCTTATATGACAACCTCAATAAGGACGCTGTACTCGCAATGCTCGTTTATGATACTATAAAGACTCATGCAGAGATTGGCTTCCGCGACGATAAGCCTCGTCGTCGATTGCTTAGAAAAGCCATTGCTGCTGTTGATGGCGTGGCTGATGATAAAATTGATATTTTGCTAAACATCGCTATTTCTAATCCTGAATTCTAATGCAAGTTGCCGAGTTTGACATAGAGGTTGACTATAAGCCAATCAAGAACATGCATCTTACTGTTTATCCTCCAAATGGTCGGATAAGACTATCTGTACCTGAAAATATGAAAGAGGATGAAGTGAGTATGATGTTGTATTCCCGGCTTGATTGGCTTCGCACAAAAGTAGCTGATATACAAACACAAGAGCGGCAGACTGATCGTGAATTCGTTTCGGGCGAGAATCATTATCTTTTTGGAGAGCGTTATCTTCTGAAAGTGATACCGCACAATATCGTTCCACCTTGTATTAAACTCGGAACGAAAATAATGGAAATGTATGTGCGCCACGGTTCTTCATTGTCCGATAAGCAAGCTCTTATGGAGGCTTTCTATCGTAATAAACTTCGCGAAACTCTTGCCACCATTGTTTCCAAATGGGCTAAACGAATGGGTGAAGACCTCGTTTTCTTTGATTATATTATTATGGTAATGCAAAAACAATGGGGCAGTTGTAACACTCCCAAGCGAAAAATTATGTTTAATTTGCTGCTTGCTCGTGTCCCAATTCGCTGCATTGAATATGTAGTTGTGCATGAACTAATACATCTAAAGGTTCATCAACACAACAAGGAATTCAACTACTTGTTATCTAAATATATGCCCGACTGGACTATACGCAAGAAAGAACTTGATGAGTTCCCAGCATTGCCTATTAAATAGTTTGCAAGTTGATTTGTGGCATTAAATAATTTAAACAGTGACCTCAGCGATGTTGACAAGGATATATCGTTTAACGGATCAATTATCAAACATAAGTTTTTTATGAGTGTAATTTCTCTTCATTCTGATATTTCTCGGCTTGAAAACCAGATTGCCGATATAAATAACAAAATTGCTAAACTTATGCGGGAGCAAAGTCGAACTGTTTCCGATATTACATCTGCCGAGAAAAGTTTGCGCTCTACTAAATCTTCATCGACCACTCGAAACGGTCTATCGAAAATTGAGTCTTTACGAAAGAAGCAAAGCTCTCAAATTAACGATATGGCTAAATTACAGAAAGATCTTGCCTATAAGCAGGTGGAACTTAGTCGTAAAAAATCTTCGTTAGTAACAGAGCAATCGAAATTAGATAAAAGGGTTCATGCTGATCGCGACAAGTTGCAAAAGCAGCAAGAAAAGAAAATATCGTCTATGGAAAGAACAATTAAAACACAGAATCAGCGTATTAAGGATATGACTATTTCAGCAACAGAAAATACCAACTTGTCAAATCATAATGAAGATAAGAGATATGATTTTTTCATTTCTTACGCTTCAGAAGATGGGGACGAGTTTGTGAAGCCATTGGCGGACGCACTTGTTAAAGAAGGATTTGAGGTATGGTTTGATGCATTCTGTCATAAACCTGGAGACAGCTTGCGTCGAAGCATTGACAAGGGATTGCGTTCATCTAATAGAGGTTTAGTTGTCTTGTCGAAACACTATATTGCTAAAGAATGGCCACAAAAAGAATTTGATGCACTCTTTTCTTTAGAGGGCACTGATGGTGAAAGTCTTATAATTCCCCTTTGGCATGAGATTTCTAAAAACGAGGTCCAACGCTTTAGTCCAATGGTCGCTGACAAAAAGGCTATTCTGACTGCAGTGAACACAATAGATGAGATAGTTGAAATGTTGAAGGTTTTTAAGCGTTAAAGTGTATAATGGTTATGGACGAACTCGACAGCATAGACACCTATATTGGAAACCCCGAATATGATTCGTGGGTTGACTTTGATTATCACGACAATACCGGCGAGCAGTCCGAGCTTTTCGATGATAGTAATATGGAAAAGTATATTATCAAACTTAACGACTGAGATTAATACTAATGACTGAATCAGAATTTCGCTCCTCTGTTATTTCAGAACTTCGTAAAAAAGGTTTTTCTGAGAATATTTATCAAAAATTTGATGACCTTTTAAAAGTTCTTACCTCGTTATTACACATCTGCATTAATTACTTTGTTGAAGAAGTATCAAAGATGAAAGCACCGCATGACTTATTTGCATTTATAACTCAATATGATGCATCTAATAAGGAGGATCAGAAAGATATTGCATTCAAGCATTTATGCAAATCAATTTTTAGTCTATTACCTAAACTTCAATTAAGTAGTGAAGCAACGCCTATTTTACCTTATTCTGGCGAAGCTGATATTAGCACACTGATGGGAATACATTATTGCTTATCGGAATTAGAGCAAATCTATGGTATTATGATAACATATCAATCGGAGATAGGTGTTTTGCTTATATCCGATGATGCCTGGACATTCCACTTTAGGAATGATGATGATTTTGAACTCAACACAAGATTTCAAAAGGCGGTATGTCACGGAGCACTTAGGAAATATTGCGATGATAGTTTTGTGGCTGAATCTTTTATTGAAAAATTTAGAGAAGTATTCAAGCCTGTTGAAGAACAGTTATATAAGAGAATCTTCAATAGAAGATTTATTTATGACTGTAATTCATTGTCTGAACAGGATTTCGTTAAAATCATTTCAAATAATGCACCACAAAGAGGTGTTATTGATGTAACGGATATCGTAACGAGTAATTATAATAATCCATGTATTGAAGGATTAATTTTTGGTGAGGATAACTCAGATATATTTATGGCAATCTCAAAGCCTCACAATAAAAAATATAGGACTAGATTTAGACCTCTAATTCAAGTTAATATAGATGGTATAGACCATTATATTACCACCGAAAGCATATATTTTGAGGCTATGTCTGAACTTGGTGGTGGCCACTACGCCCACAATGAATTACCTGATGAGTGGGCATCTATAAAAGAATTGAAAAAGGGTGCAAAAGCCGTATTCAAGAAACATAGTGATTTCTTGGAAAATAATGTCTCAACTCTTCTTCAAAAATTCACCTTTCTAAAGAACGTCAAATCCCTTGCAAATACATCATGCGTTAAAGCTCCGGTAAAATTAAATGGTCAACAACTCCCCCAAAAAACAGTAGGAGAGATCGACTTCATTATCATAGATGATCTGAAGAAAACAATTTATGTAGCAGATGCAAAATATCTGAAACCAGCCTTTTATTATCCAACATTTGCTACAGATGCCGATAAATTCAGAAAAGAAGACGGTTATGAAGAAAAGCTCTCATATAAGATTGGTTGGGTTGCAGATAATATACATCTTTTATGCCGTGAAATAAGGCGAAGGAATATCTCCGACTATAAAGTAGAAGGTTTTTTCATTACAGATAATCTCGTATATTACAGCTTATTCTCAAAATATCCCATAATTCCTATATCGAATCTACTTGACTATCTTGATACTCATGACAGACATTGTTTTCTTCCGCAATAACGGTGGGATTATTACTTTAGGCTTCTATTGCTCTTGGTAGATACCTTGAAAATCTCGCTTGGGCCTGCCCTATATTACAGCCCAAAGGGATATGAGCATATGACAGATCCGAAATATGGTCTGCCACTGATAAACGACGATTACATCCTCGAAGACCTGATAGAGGAGCTCAGGGAGAACCAATGACAAGAGAAATTTCAGTCTGAGCATCCCACTCTCATACTGAGAAAGTGGGATTACTCTCTAATGCCGTCTATGCGTACTTGCAGGCAAATGTTACGCGGAAACGAAGTTCATCGAAGACCTTTGAAAACTGACTCAATCTGAGATAATATTTGAATTTTGCCAGTAATTTGCCAGTTAAATAAAAGATTAGCGAGATAACTATTGATTTTTCAATGAGTTATCTCGCTAATCTGTGCCCAGAACAGGACTCGAACCTGCACGCCTCTCAGCACTCGCACCTG
>CAYVNJ010000010.1:0-31934 GCA_964452865.1 uncultured Sangeribacter sp.
TTTACTTTCAGATTTCCCATGTCAGTTCGTTGATGTTAAATACAGGACCGTCAGTACATGTGCATCGGTTACCCGTGGTTGTATTTTCTACACAGCATAAGCAAGCACCGAGTCCGCAGGCCATTTTATTTTCAAGACTTACCTCACACTCAATTCCTCGTTTTTTTGCAGCCGATGCCACCGCTCTCAGCATAGGCATAGGACCACACGCGTATATAATGTCGTAATCTTCCCTGTGGAAGCATGGATGGTCTGTTACAAAGCCTTTGTAGCCAAGCGAACCATCTTCGGTGGCACATTCACACTCCCCTATTTTCTCAAACCATTCAAGTTGCAGAATATCTGAAGCTGAACGCGCACCGAGCAGAAAGTGGGGGTTGACGCCTTTCCCGGCCAACACTTTTCCCCAGTAAAGCATAGGAGCGGTTCCTATACCGCCTCCAATCAGCAGCGGTTTCCTGTGTTTCGGAGAATAGCTGAAACCATTACCAAGTGGCAAAAGGATACGCATCTTATCACCGGGATTGGCGGCACACAATGCACCTGTACCCCTCCCTGCATTTTTAATAAGAAGTATCAAGCGGTTATTATCGTAATCAACGTAATTGACCGATATAGGTCGACGCAGGATAATGCCGTCGACCCCATTTATCAATATATTTACGAACTGACCTCCCCGTATGTCAGGTAACTGACCTGAGTCGGGTGTCAGTGTCAGACATGCGGCTGCATTGCCGTAGCGCATCACTTCGGCCACAACAAAGTCCATGTCATATTTCTTACTCTGTGGGTTCATATTTTTCTGTAGTTTATAGCCTTATTTAGTGCTGAGAGTTGTTCTCTGACAGATGTGAGCATGTCGATTATTTCAATTCTCTTGAAAACATTCTCCTTATTTACGCGCATCTGTTCCTTGGCAGCTTCAATTTTCAATCCTTTTTCTTTGACGAGAAATCTGATTATGCGAAGCTTCTCAATATCTTTAGGAGTATAGTAGCGGATGTTGTGCGGGCTGCGCATAGGATTGATTTCAGGAAATTGCGATTCCCAGAAGCGCAAAGCCGATGGTGCCACGTCAAGCATATCTGCAACATCTTTAATTTTGTAATATTTCTTTTCAAGATTATCGGCGTCTAACATAATCTATTGGGTGTTGATGTCAGTCGAGAAGATGTCCGGCATTCTCGCTTTGGCGTATCATACGGTAGTATTCTTCTGGCGACACATTCATAAAATAATAATTAACCGGATTTTGAGGTACATTCTTAAATAATACTTCATAGTGCAGATGAGGAGCTATGGACACGCCTGTAGAGCCGACCTCACCTATAACATCGCCACGTCTGATTTTCATTCCTGGCTGTACGTTCATTTTGCTCAGGTGTGAATAACGTGTAATATAGTTGTACCCATGGTCTACCGCCACAGTATTCCCTTCGGTTGCCGACCATTGTGCCGAAGAAACCGTTCCAGCGCCTGTGGTGTAGACCGGTGTACCCAACGGAGCGGAAAAATCCAGACCAGAATGAAATTTTGTTTTCCCGTCAACTGCGGCACGTCTGTAGCCGTAACCTGATGCCAGTTTTGACACCCCTGTGTCAAGCGGAAGAATTGAGGGTATGTGTTCGAGTTTGTCTTTCTGACGTCCGACATGTTCGCGCAATTCGTCAAATGAGCGGGATTGTGCATATATATGCCTGTCAAGCAGGTCCATTTTGCGAGTCAATCCTGTAATAAGAGCCGCATCCGGCAGTTTGCTTAAATTCTGGTAGCGGCGGCTGTTAAGTCCGGCAAACTGACGGTCGGTGGTCAATGGTTCCATTTGAAGCATAACCCGATAGAAGTTATCATCGCGTGAGCGGATATTATCCATAACTTTCAGCGATGATTGTAGTCTGCGGTCAAGGATGTCATATTGAGTGCGTAGTTGGTTATTCTCCTCTCGCAGACTTTTGACAGTCTGACTTTCAAAAAAAAGTGATATCAGGAAATATACCCCTACCCCAATCAGTATACCCACTCCAAGATAGCGGCCTACATTTGCCATGCGTTCGCGTAGCGACGGATATGCCCGCTCATAGTTATCGGTCACAGGGTTATATTTATAGTAGATATCTCGTCTCACGCAAATGTATTTTCCGACACAAAAATAGTCAATTCTTTTGCTCTACCCAAAAAAACAATTCCGGATGATGTCACCTTTAGGTTTCGAGTTGTGTCTTATATATGAGATATCTCATAGACCCGAACATTAATAACCATCTAAAAATTTATCATAATGGCATCAGCACTAATACCCATCTTTTGTGGCGCGGTACTCCCTATCGCTATCGTTCTAATCACCTCTCTCACTAAAATGAATGGAGAGAACAAAAGAACGCAAATCATAATCAAGGCTATCGAAGCCAACAAAGACGTAGACACTGACAAGCTCCTCGAATCCTTGAAGAAACCACGGAAGACCGCTAACGAAATTCGAAATGGTCGACTCTTGCGGGGTTGTATGTATTCTCTCATTGGTGTAGCTCTCGCAATAGTCGGGATAGTCAATCTCCTTACTGGCTCGGAGTTTAGCGCAGACCCTGTTACTGTTCCTTTCGTATTCGGAGGCATAGCTCTTGCTGTCGGAATCAGCTATCTGATTGTTTACTATGTCACACGCAAACAGGTGGATTCACCCGAACAAAAATAAGACATGACCCGTGAGCAGTTTATAAATCATGTAGAAGATACACAGAAAGCGTTTCGACGCTTTCTTGTGGCTCTTTGCGCTGGAGATTCTGCTCTCGCTGATGATATTGCGCAAGAGACGTTCATAAAGGCATATCTTTCTTGTGACGGCGTTAACAATCCTGATAAATTCAATGCCTGGATATTCAAAATAGGCTATAATACATTTATCAATCACAAACGGAGCGAAAAAATAAATGTTGATTATGAAGAAGCGCGAAATGTCATTGGTGACGAAACTGCCGACTCTAAATTCCGCTATCAGGAATTATATTCGGCATTGAATAAACTACCCGATAAGGAGAGAACTTCCGTACTTTTATTCTACATGGAGGGGTACTCCATAAAAGAAATAGCCGAGATTGAAGAAACGTCACAAGATGCTGTTAAGCAGCATCTTTCACGAGGGCGCATTCATCTCCGTGGCTTATTGTCAAACTCATAGACCACTCTGTTATGGAAGACGATAAAATAAAAGATTTATTCAAAGATTTCCAACCCGAGTTATCATCCTCTTTCTTATTTATGACTAAGCTTCAAAAGAATATGGATGTGGTGGAAGTTTTAAGACAAAACAATATTGCACTTAAGAAAAAAAACAGGCTCGCAGTAGTCATAGCTGCAGTCAGTGGGTTTTTCATGGGTGTTATTCTTACATTATTATTCCCGTTAATAGGAAATTGGGTATCAACATTCAGCATTTCGCTTCCTCACTTGCACATAAGCAGCATTACAATCGACTATAGTTTTATAGGATGGATTGTGATGGCAGGAGTGTGCATTATTACAGCTCAAAATGCCTATGAAATTGCCTTAGCTAAATTGACTACTGAAGAGAAGCCATAAAGTGTTAAATAATTTTGTTAATTTTGCGGCGTAGGCATCCCGAATTTTATGCCGTTTATAATTTTAGCGCTCTATGGCAGATAAAAAATGTATGACGTCGAAAGAAATACGTCAGTCTTTTAAAGATTTTTTCGCTTCAAAAGGTCATAAGATTGTTCCTTCAGCACCTATGGTGATAAAGGATGACCCGACATTGATGTTTACCAATGCCGGTATGAACCAGTTCAAAGATATTATTCTCGGCAATCGCAAGCCGGATGCAACTCGTGTTTCCGACTCACAGAAGTGTCTGCGTGTTAGTGGTAAACATAATGACCTTGAAGAGGTTGGCCGCGACACATATCATCACACAATGTTCGAAATGCTCGGCAACTGGTCTTTCGGCGACTATTTCAAGAAGGAAGCCATCGATTGGGCATGGGAATATCTCGTTGAGGTCTTGGGTCTTGACCCGAACCGTCTTTATGCGACTGTGTTCGAAGGCGCTGCTTCCGACGGGCTCGGTCGCGATGACGAAGCTGCTGAGATATGGATGCGACATCTGCCGGAGAGTCATATAATAAATGGAAACAAGCATGATAATTTCTGGGAGATGGGCGATACTGGACCGTGTGGACCTTGTTCTGAAATCCACATTGACCTCCGTTCTGATGAAGAACGTAAGAAAGTAGATGGTGCATCACTCGTAAATAAGGATAATCCTCTTGTAATAGAGATTTGGAATCTCGTTTTCATGCAATACAACCGTAAGGCTGACGGTTCGCTCGAACCTCTGCCACATCGTGTCATAGACACAGGTATGGGCTTTGAACGTCTGTGTATGGCTTTGCAAGGCAAAAAGTCTAATTACGATACAGATGTCTTTGCTCCATTGCTAAATGAGATTGGCATTATTTCAGGGCATAAATATGGCACGGATGAAAAAACGGACATAGCCATGCGTGTAATGGCCGACCATGTGCGCACGATTGCCTTTTCGATTGCAGATTCTCAGTTGCCGTCAAATGCGAAAGCCGGCTATGTCATCCGCCGTATTCTTCGCCGTGCCGTAAGATACGCATATACATTCCTCGGTGTCAAGGAGGCTTTTATGTATCGCCTTGTTGACACTCTTGTTGCCGAAATGGGAGACGCATATCCAGAGCTCGTCTCACAGCAAGACCTTATAAAGAAAGTAATACGGGAGGAGGAAGAAGCATTCCTCAGGACACTTGATTTCGGTATTCGCATGCTTGATTCTGCAATGGAGCGTCTTAAATCGGAAAACAAAACCGAGCTCTCCGGCAGCGATGCATTCACTCTTTATGATACCTACGGTTTCCCTCTTGACCTTACAGAACTTATTTTGCGTGAAAACGGTATGACTGCCGATATAGAAGGCTTTAATGCAGAAATGAAGCGTCAGAAAGACCGTGCACGCAATGCGGCATCCGTTGAATCAACTGATTGGGTAGAGATTTCTGAGGGAACTGAAGTATTTGAAGGCTATGATACATTGCGATGCGAAGATGTTCACATTTTGCGATATCGTAAAGTCAAGAAAAACAACAGGGAATTCTATCAGGTTCTTCTTGACCGTACACCATTTTATGCTGAAATGGGCGGTCAGGTCGGAGACTCCGGCTATCTTGAGGCTGCAGACGGAAAACGATACGACGTTGTGAATACCGTCCGCGAAAATAATGTCGGAGTTCATCTCATGCCTGAAATACCTGCCGAGCCATCCGGTACATTTACCGCGGTAGCCGACGGTGTGAAACGCATGGCCACATCGTGCAATCACTCGGCCACTCACCTGCTCCATGAGGCATTACGTGAAGTATTGGGTATGCATGTCGAACAGCGTGGTTCATACGTGTCTCCAAACAATCTGCGTTTCGACTTTTCACACTATCAGAAACTTACACATGAGGAAATACGTAAGGTTGAGAAGCTTGTCAATGCCCGTATACGTGAGGCAATACCTCTGGATGAATCCCGGCACACTCCTATAGCAAAAGCTCGCGAAATGGGTGCGATGGCGTTGTTCGGAGAGAAATATGGCGATGATGTACGAGTGGTGCGTTTCGGTTCGTCAATTGAGCTGTGCGGTGGTACTCACGTGCCTAATACCGGCAACATCGGTTCATTCCGAATACTTGCTGAGAGTAGTATTGCTGCGGGTATCCGTCGAATTGAGGCAGTTACGGCCGAAGGGGTGGATAATCTGCTGGATACTCTGCAGGATGAACTGCGTGAGTTCTCACAGATGCTCGGTTCGTCGAAAGACCTTATTGCTTCATTACGCCGTACTATTGACGAGAATGCAAATCTTAAGAAACAGGTAGATGAGTATTTCTCTGAGCGAATTGCCCGTATGACGGTAGAAATTATTGAAAAAGCAAAAGATTTCAATGGTATAAGACTGATGACACTCATTGGTCCGAGAATTCCCGACGTAGTGAAGAATATTGCATTTGGAATTCGTGCCGAGAAACTTGAAAACGCTGTATTTGCTGCAGCTACCTACGATGGAGAGAAACCGTTGCTCACATTGATGATTAGTGATGACCTCGTTGAGAAAGGTTTCAATGCATCCAACATTGTTCGAGGGGCAGCTAAACTTATCAAAGGCGGCGGTGGAGGCCAGCCGTTCTTCGCTCAGGCAGGCGGCAAGGATAAAGAAGGATTGTCAGCGGCTCTTGATGCTATGATAGAGGCGTTCAAGATTAGTTGAAAGAAATAATAATTATATTGAATCAGTCGGAATGGGAATTATCTGTTCCGACTGATTGTATATAGTGGAGTCGGCAGATTCTTCTGCTTCATTCAATTTTGCATCCTCACGTTCTCTCATGCGCTCCAGAGCGCTATGGTCGTATGGTTCAGTAGTGACCGCAGCAATATCATAACCTTCTTTCTCATTAGCCAGACGGTCTCTAAGTCCCGGACTTATAATTACAGGCATACCTGGAGTTACGAGTCCTACAAGTTCCATAATATCTTCATTGGAAATGCGGATGCAGCCGTGGCTGACACGACCGCCGAGCGACCATGGAGCACATGTGCCATGTATTCCTATATTCCAAGTGACAGGTATCGCCAGACGGATAAATCTCGGTCCATACTCGCCTTTTCGCGTACTCTTTTTACCGTTATCGTCCACAAATACCCAGTCGGAACTATCATATATGTTTTCAACCGAGAAGAAACCTTCCGGAGTGCGGCTGTCCCCTTTTTTATGTTTTGTTCCGAAATTTCGTGCGCATGCCATTTTGTATGCACGACGTTCACGACCATACTTGTCGTATAATAGGACTTTCATTGTTCTCTTGTCGACGACAATAAACCCTTCATATTCGTTACGCAACAGTCGCCGACAATACTTTGGATTTTCAGATGCCATGAGAGGCAATATGCCGCTTCTGTATTTATCATAATTTTCCGAGTTGATAATGAATGTATAAGGGTCTTCATCGTCTCCTATAACATCCTTCTTCGGTTCTACATGGGAAGTGTCTGCAACTGTATCTGTATCGTGAGAGTTATGTGTGTAAACCTGTTCCGATTCGCGGCCAACACAACACGTCAGTGATAATAGGATTAGTGTTATTATCACCGGAGATATACGGGAAATATTTATATTGTTGGTTGTCAATGGAACAATAGTGTATAAAAAACGAGGTGGCTGTCGAGAACTATTCCCGGACAGTCGCCTCGCGTTTTTTAATTTATATCAGGCTTAGCCTCTCTATAAGGCTCAGCTAAATTTCTTACTTAAGAGCGTCTTTTACAGCGTCATTAGGAACCATTTCCTCTTTGAAAACGTAGGCGCCGGTTTTCGGAGACTTTTCCATTCTGATAACTTTGGAGTAAGTACGTCCTTCACCTTTTTGTAACGACGCGACGGTTTTTTTTGCCATGGCTTGTTAATTATTTGATTTCTTTATGAATTGTGTACTTCTTGAGAATAGGATTGTATTTCTTCAACTCAAGTCTCTCGGTTGTGTTCTTGCGGTTCTTTGTTGTGATGTAGCGCGAAGTGCCGGGCATGCCGCTGGCCTTGTGCTCGGTACATTCGAGTATCACCTGTACTCTGTTACCTTTAGCTTTCTTTGCCATATTCTGCTATAGTTATTAGAGTGATAAGATTCTGATGTCTTTGAAATCGAGGTGGCCTTCTGCTTCCGCTTTCTTGAGAGCTGCATTAAGACCTATCTTGTTGATTGTGCG
Organism: uncultured Sangeribacter sp.; assembly: GCA_964452865.1. Taxonomy (GTDB): domain Bacteria; phylum Bacteroidota; class Bacteroidia; order Bacteroidales; family Muribaculaceae; genus Lepagella. The sequence continues at coordinate 7,789 of CAYVNJ010000010.1, forward strand.
GAGAGCACGTGTGGTCAGTCGAAGCTGAATCCACATATCTTCTTCCACCCAATAGAATTTCTTAGTGATGAGGTTCACTTTGAATTTGCGTTTGGTGCGACGCTTTGAGTGCGACACGTTATTTCCAACACGCGCTTTCTTGCCGGTAATCTGACAAACTTTTGACATGGCTGTTTTTAGTTCTTGGTGTTAATTCTACTGACTTGAGGCCGCCATCTCAGTTCTCATATCGTCGGGGCTGCATCTTTCCCCGACTTTACAGGATGTGCCACAAATCGGCTGCAAATTTAAGGATTAATTATCTATCATCCAAATATTACTGCACTATATTTCAATTTTTATTGCCGAATAATCTTTTTTTTTATTCATAAGGCGAACATTATCGTACGATTTGTGTTTAGAATTTATATGGTTATTAATATATACGTTTGATTATGAAGAAATTACTTCTGTTATTTGTTTTGTTGACAGCTTCTATCGGAGTCATGGCCGATAATTATTCGCGCGACGCCTCAGTGCTACCTACCGCGGCACGTAATGTATTAGCTAAAAATTTCAAGTCAAAAGTCAGTCTTATAAAAATTGAGAAGGAGCTTGGGCGTACGAATGAATATGAAGTTATACTTACAGATGGTTCTGAAATTACGTTCGACCGCAACGGTAATTGGAATGAAGTGGAAGTCAGAAAGAATGCATCTGTTCCTTCGGGATTTGTTCCGGCAGGTGTCTATACCTATATCCGTAGCAACCATAAAGGAGCTAAGGTCATCGGTATAGAGAAGAAACGTAACTCTTACGAGGTTGAACTGAGCAATGGCATTGACATGCAATTCGACCTTAACGGCAAGTTCCTAAAGTACGACTGAAGTTGAATTTTTGAAACTATTGACAAGGAATGTCTGCGGCTGTTATCCGTTGCAGAGATTCCTTATCTGTTTTCTCCTCTGTGGCCAGACGCATGGCTTGATTTTGAAGAATCTTTTCAAACAAGTTCCTGACATATCTGGCATTACCGAACATTGGGTCATTAGAAGCCAGGGTTGCAGCTATAAGCCTTTTGATTTGCTGAACAGCCGCATCATCTATGCTGTATTCCTGTTTCTTAAGTTGAAGTTCAAAAATTTGCCATAGTTCATCGGCAGAATAATCGCCAAAATGAATATATCTGTTAAATCGAGACTTCAAGCCCGGATTGGAGTTTATAAACTGCTCCATTTCATCACCATATCCGGCTAATATCACAATCAATCGGTCGCGGTCGTCTTCCATTCGTTTCAGCAGAGTGGCAATCGCTTCCATTCCAAAGTCTCCTGCCGTGCCGGGTACGAGTGAATAAGCTTCGTCGATAAATAGGACGCCATCTAATGCTTTATCTATAATAGCATTGGTTTTTATTGCCGTATGTCCGACATATTCTGCCACGAGACCGGAGCGGTCAGTCTCAACAAGATGTCCTTTTTTGAGAATTCCGATTTCACGGAAAATGTCGGCAAGGAGTCGTGCCACTGTGGTTTTACCCGTGCCGGGATTTCCCGTAAAAACGCAGTGATAATTGATTGGTGAGGATTTTAGTCCTTGAGCTTTTCTTAATTGTTGTACCCTGATAAAATCTGAAAGCTTTTTAACTTCAATCTTGACGCTATCCAAACCTATAAGAGTATCAAGTTCTTTTGAACTATCTGTGTTGGGAACTGCTTGAGATATTTCCGATTCTATCTCAGCATATATCTTATCCTGATTTTTGTGTCTTTCCTTCAGAATGAAAGTTATGATGCCTTGAATAATACACCATACCCCTAAGGCCAACCAGAATGAAAACCCTATTCCATAGCCTTTGACAAGGATACTCATGATTAGGGCTGTAATGGCAATTGAGGTTAGACAGCCATATCCAAATTCAGAATCGGTCAGTTCATTAGCCATTAATAAGGACTATAATAAATAGACGTTACTTTTAGTTTTATTCGTCGTTGTACTCCTCTTGCATGACATAGTCGTTGCGTAACAGTCGGATGAGCATGACGATGGCTGTATTGGTTGCAGCCTCCATTACTTGTCGGCGGTCGCCCTCAAAATGATGACAAGCAGACACTGTTTTATCCATACAGCGTGCTGCAATCCATACCGTACCTATCGGTTTGAACTTTGTACCACCGGTAGGGCCGGCAACTCCCGTTGTTGCTATGCCACACTCCGTGCGCATCAGCCGGCAGCACCCTTCGACCATTTGTTCCGCTACTTCTTGACTTACTGCTCCGAAAGACTCGATGTCGCTACGGCTCACTCCGAGTACGTCTGCTTTCACGTCATTTGAATAGCTCACCACAGAGCCTAAAAAGTAGTCGGAACTGCCCGGTACGAGAACTATCTTGTGTGCTATATTACCACCGGTGCAACTTTCTGCCGATGACACCGTAAGGTCTTTCTCCTTTAGCTCTGCTCCAAGGATTTCTGCTAATGTAAGATTGCGTTTCGACAGCACCTCCTCAGAGAAAATAGCGTTGAGCGCAGCCTGCAACCGGTTGAGATGAAAACGCATCATCTCAATTCCTCCGTCTTTGCCAGAAAGTGTAATATGAGTCACAAGATTATCCGTAGACACCTGCATCTCGATGAAGTCAGGCAGCTGAGCCTTAAAATGCTTCATCAAAGTGTTGATTTCCCTGTTGTCATATCCAAAGATGACAAGGTGGCGTCTTTCCGCTTTCTGTGGCTGGTCGGTATTGGTTCGGGTCGGTTGCATGTAATAATTGTCAAATTTCGGTTCGTGCAAATGGCGGTGCTGAAATGTCGGAATATTCTTTGTTGAGATATTTGAAATAACCTGCAACAGCAACCATAGCAGCATTGTCGGTTGTGAATGTTCGTTTCGGAAGCCAACATTTAATTCCGCGGCGCTGGCATAGATTGCTTATTGCGGCTCTGACGGCAGAATTGGCCGATACTCCTCCACCTATGGCAACTTGTCTGGCATGGGTCTGGTCTATGGCTTTTTCGAGTTTGTCTGTTAAAATGTCGACAATAGCTTTCTGTATTGATGCCGCAAGGTCATTAATGTTGTTAGCTATAAAATTGGGGTCAGAGTCCATTTCATCCCGCAGAGTGTAGAGAAATGAGGTCTTCAGCCCGCTGAATGAATAGTCCAATCCTGGAATACGGGGCTTGCTGAACTTGAAACGCAGAGGGTCACCCTCGCTTGCCAAACGGTCGATATGCGGGCCGCCCGGATAAGGCAGTCCCATTATTTTGGCACATTTGTCAATAGCTTCGCCGGCAGCATCATCGATTGTCTGTCCGAGCACCTCCATTTCTGTTGGCGACTTTACATCGAGCAACAGTGTATTTCCTCCGGAAATGAGCAGACAAAGCAGCGGAAATTCCGGCACAGGGGTATCAGGAGTTTCTTTAATGAAATGACTGAGTACGTGTGCATGCAAGTGGTTGACCTCAACGAGCGGTATGTCAAGACCAATTGCCATACCTTTGGCAAAAGATGTTCCGACGAGCAATGAACCCAGAAGTCCCGGCCCTCTGGTATAAGCTATAGCTGAGAGCTGTTTACGCTCTATGCCGGCTCTTTTAAGAGCCTCGCTGACTACCGGCACAATATTTTGTTGGTGAGCCCTCGACGCAAGTTCCGGCACAACACCTCCGTAGGCTTCGTGCACACTCTGCGAAGCTATCACATTGCTGAGTAACAATCCGTCGCAAAGTACGGCTGCCGAAGTATCATCACAAGACGATTCTATACCTAAAATGTAGTGACTCATGTTTATCTGTCGTTCAGCGCAAAATTACGTTTTTTACACAACCTATGCAAATAATTTTTGTTACCTTTGCTCAAATTTAGACCTTGACCTAATATGCTTATTATCGGAATAGCCGGCGGCACTGGTTCCGGCAAGACAACCGTAGTGCGCAAAATTATAGAAGCTCTCCCAAAAGAGAAGGTGGCCGTACTACCGCAGGACAGATATTACAAAGATAACCGGCACATTCCCCTCGAGACACGTCTTAAGATGAATTACGATGAGCCAGCATCTATTGAGTGGAGTTTGCTTGTAAAGCATCTGCGGGAATTGAAAGAAGGAAAGAGTATTGAGATGCCGACTTACGATATGCTGACATGCTCGCGCACTGACGAAACCATGACGGTCAATCCATGCGACGTGGTGGTAGTGGAAGGCATTCTTGTGCTTAACGACCCCGAATTGCGCGACATGATGGATATTAAGGTGTTTGTTGACGCTGATGCTGACGAGCGTCTTATTCGTGTGATTGAGCGCGACTGTGTCGAGCGCGGGCGTACGGCACGAATGGTCATTGACCGTTATCGCGAGACTCTCAAGCCGATGCATGAATTATATATCGAGCCAACAAAAAGGTGTGCCGACCTTATTCTTCCTCAGGGTGGAAACAATCTGGTGGCAATCAATCTTCTTAAGGATTATATTTTATCATTGCTGCATCGTCCGGTTGAAAAGTAAATAAGCCCTAACAGGATGAAAATATTTTCATTTTTCGAGAGAAACCAAAAAGACAAACAGCCGCGTGTAGACGGTGAGCAACCTGATATGCGTGAAGAAGTAGAGACTGACATAAATGTCTCCCCCATTCCGGGTGGTGAGGAAGTGTTGATTGAACAATCTGAGCATCCTGCAAAAGGAGTCCTGCGAACTGAAAATCTTGTTAAGCGGTATGGTCACCGAACGGTGGCTAATCATGTCAGCATAGAGGTTTCGCAGGGCGAGATTGTCGGCCTGTTAGGCCCTAACGGTGCGGGAAAGACCACTACGTTTTACATGACTACCGGCCTGATTGCTCCAAATGAAGGTAAGATATTCCTTGACGACCGCGATATAACCTCTTTCCCGGTTTATAAACGTGCACAACTCGGCATAGGCTATCTGCCTCAGGAGGCATCTGTGTTCAGAAAAATGACTGTTGAGAACAATATCCGGTCTATTCTTGAAATGACTGACACCACGCCTGAGTATCAGAAAGAGAAACTCGAAAGTCTGATTGCCGAGTTCCGCCTGGAGAAAGTGCGTAAGAATTATGGCGACAGGCTCTCAGGCGGAGAACGACGTCGTACTGAAATTGCCCGATGTCTTGCAATCAACCCTAAATTCATAATGCTCGATGAGCCGTTTGCCGGTGTCGACCCTATTGCGGTCGAAGACATACAATATATCGTGTATAAGCTCAAGGAGAAGAATATCGGTATACTCATAACTGACCACAATGCGCCAGAAACATTGAGTATTACCGACCGCGCGTACCTCCTGTTCGAAGGGAAAATCCTTTTCCAGGGTACAAGTGAACAGCTTTCTGAAAATCCTATTGTGAAGGAGAAGTATCTCGGACGCAATTTCATATTCCGTCGCAAAGACTTCAATCAGCATAAGTAATTATGAAAGATATACAGTATCGCAACGGCATGACCTTTGGCATGAGGCTCATGATTCTCGGAATGGCGTTTGCATTGTGCCTCATTACCGGTGCAGGTGTTGTGGCGATTGCAGGGAGTTCCAACCGTACGGAATTACTCGTAAGTGCAGCACTGCAGAATATCATAGTTTTTGCTCTGCCGGCGATGCTGACGGCATATTGTCTTACTCGTTCACCCGGGGATTTTCTTGAAACTGACCGTGTGCCGTCATACCGATGGATTGGACTCGTATTTCTAATTTATCTCCTTGTTTACCCGGCTTTGGATGCCGTGATTATGTGGAATGAGGGTTGGACGCTACCTGAAAGTATGTCGGCATTTGAGAGTGTTTTACGCCAGACGGAAGAAGCGGCCAGAACTGCCACTGATACGATGCTGTCCACTGATTCTGTCGGGGGATTATTGATAAATATACTGATTGTCGGTATATTGACAGGTATTTGCGAAGAACTGTTTTTCAGGGGAGCAATACAGCAGGTCCTGATGAGTGGCGGCATGCGCCCGGCAGTGGCTATATGGATAACAGCCTTTCTTTTCAGTGCATTGCATTTCCAGTTTTATGGTTTTATACCGCGCTTGTTGATGGGTGCATATTTCGGATGGCTTATGCTCCGCACAGGTTCATTGTGGACTTCGGCCGTGGCGCATGCATTGAATAACTCAATCGTAGTTATAACCACCTGGCTCGTAAATGCAGGTTATGTAAGCAGCACTTTGATTGAACCCGGAAGTTCATCGACAAATGTATGGCTTGTTTTGGCAAGTGCCGTTGTGACCGGGGTCTTGCTTGAATGGGTGCAACGTGCATCGCAGAGTAACAATAAGATATAAAGTATGGCTCGGGAGACATCATATACGCAGTATAAAAAAATAATGTCTGACATTAATGCAGGCAAGATTGCACCTATATATCTGCTGCATGGAGAAGAGGCTTATTTCATAGACTGCATTGCCGACAGGTTGCAGGCAACCATTATTGCTGAGGATGACCGCGATTTCAACCTTTCATTAATTTACGGTGCTGATGCCACGTATGAGGGTGTAATGAACGCCGTAAGACAATTCCCGATTATGGCTGACCGTAGGCTCGTCATGTTGAAAGAAGCTCAATCGATGGATGATTTCAAACGTAAGTTGGAGAAGATGACTCCTTATTTTGAGCATCCTGCCGAGAGAACTGTATTTGTAATTACATATAAAGGTGAACCGATACGTTCAACGTCGGCAGCAGTAAAAGCGATATCAGCCTCCGGTGGAGTAGTATTTACAAGCACAGAACTTTATGACAGCCAGATTACACCCGTAATTCGTGAATATTGTAATTCACGAAAGATTTCAATAGAAGATAGTGCTCTCTCACTTCTTATGGAATATGCCGGTGTCAACATGACAAATCTTATTGCTGCCATTGATAAGATTTTAACTGCGGAAGGTACATCACTCGACCGTATAACGACCGATGAAGTTGCACTTCACACCGGTGTCAGCAAGGAATACAGTCCGCATGAACTCGTAAGAGCGATATCTCGTCGCGACTTTACGACCTCGATGCAGATTGCAGAATTTTTTATCCGTAATCCTAAGGCATCGGCCACGCCGGTCAATTCGCGTGTACTGTTTCTCTATTTCTCCAACATGCTGTTGTGTCATTATTCTAAAGATAAGTCGCCGAGGGGTATTGCTGCTACTGTGGGAGCAAAAAATGAATATGCCAACAAAGTGAAAGATATATTGGCCGGCATGAAGTATTATTCGGCGGGTGCGTGTGTGCGCATCATCCGTGCGATACGCGAATTTGATGCCATGTCGAAAGGCGTTGGCTCTTTGAGGAAAGATACTGACTTGCAACTTGAGCTTGTCTATAAGATTTTTACGCTCTAAACTCATTACTCGTGATTTATTATTACTCAGCCGAAGGAAATTCACGGCATATTGCCACAATGCTTGCAGAGCTGACGGATGAAAGACTGGCAGATATTCGCACTTGTAGCCATGAAATGACGAGATGTCCGTCGGAAAGTATAGGATTGGTGTTTCCGGTGCACTGCTGGGGTGTTCCTCCCGTAATGCTCGAGTTCATAAAACGTCTGAGGGCTACCGGTGATAATCCGTATGTATGGGCTGTAATGACCTGCGGTGATGATGCGGGTGTTGCGGACAGAATGTTGAGGCGATGTCTTCGCCAGTCAGGTCTTAATCTGAGTGCGGTATTTACTGTAATAATGCCGAATACTTATCTGCTCATGAAGGGTTTTAAGCTTGACAGTCCGGAAACGGTTGATGAAAAGCTTAAACGGGCGGATGAGGCTGTAAGGAATATTGCTTTTTCGATACAACGGCGTGAAGATAAAACTGATATTTACCGTGGTAGTTTCCCTTGGTTCAAAACCAATGTCATATATCCTTTCTTTTTCCGGAGGCATATTAAAAAGGACAGGTGGAGAGTCGACTTGTCGAAATGCCTGAGGTGTGGATTATGCTCCAGAAACTGTTCGGTGGCTAATATAGCTGAGTCACACAGTAATACACCTGTCTGGAGTAATCATTGTGTGCAGTGTATGGCATGTTATCATAATTGTCCGGCACGGGCAATTGATTGTATGCCTTACACACTTGGTTGCGGACAATACGCTTATAAGGGTTAATGTTTTGAGTCGTATTCTGCTTCGAGATACTTTTTGACTTCCTTAAACAGGTGTGAAGCAAAGACAAAATTATTCAATGCTTCATTTTTGCTTCTGAATATAGTCTTGTCATCACCACTCCAATCGCAGCTTCCGTGATTTATGAAGATGATATGCTCACCAATTCCGAGCACTGAGTTCATATCATGCGTATTGATTACGGTAGTTATTCCGTATTCATGTGTAATGTCGCTCAAGAGGTTGTCAATCAGGATTGATGTGCGAGGGTCAAGTCCAGAATTAGGCTCATCGCAGAACAGATATTTCGGATTAAGTGCTATTGCCCTGGCAATGGCCACGCGCTTCTGCATACCTCCTGATATTTCAGAAGGGTATTTATTGTCGGCGTTCTCCAGGCCTACGCGTTTGATACAGAAATGCGCGCGTTCAAGTTGTTCTGCTTTAGAAAGGTCGCTGAACATCTTCAGTGGAAACATTACATTCCCTAAGACTGTTTCATTATCGAATAGTGCTGACCCCTGGAATAACATCCCGATTTCAGTACGTAAGGCTTTACGCTGTGCGGGTGACATCTTGCTGAGTTCACGTCCGTCGTAGGATATTTCACCCTGTTCTGGCGTAAGCAGACCGATGAGACACTTAATCAGGACAGTCTTTCCCGAACCACTCTGACCGATTATAAGATTGGTCTTGCCGGTATGGAATTCTGCAGAGATGTTTTTAAGCACCTGTGTGCCGTCAAACCATTTGGAGATATTTTTAGCCTCAATCATTGCAGCAGAAGTTTAGTAAGTATGACATCGGCGAGCAGAATGAGAATACTGCTCGACACCACAGCATTGGTACTCCCCTTTCCCACTTCAAGCGCTCCTCCGCTGACGTAATATCCGTAATACGCGGCGACAGTGGTTATGATGTAGGCAAAAAAGAATGTTTTGATTATACCGTACCAAACATACCATTCATTAAAGAATGTCTGAATACCAAAGACATACTGTTCAACAGATATCATAGCTGTAAATTGAGCAATACACCATCCGCCTAAAAGACCCATGAACATAGAAAGGATACATAGAACCGGAATGAACAGCACAAATCCTATAACTTTCGGGAGCACTATGAAGTTGGCCGAATTGATGCCCATGATGTCCATGGCATCAATCTGTTCCGTCACTCTCATCGTACCAATCTCGGATGCAATGTTCGACCCGACTTTGCCGGCGAGAATAAGCGAAAGAATTGACGATGAAAATTCCAGCAAAAGTATTTCACGAGTAGCCAATCCGACAGAATATGAGGGAATAAGCGGCGACATTATATTCAATTGCATCTGAATTGTGATGACAGCGCCAATAAATATTGATATAATGATGACAAGCGGTATAGAGTCTATTCCGAGTTTGTATATTTCATTAATCATTGAGCGAAAAAAAACGCTCCATTTGTCCGGACGTCTGAAAACCTGCCTCATGAAAAGACAGTATCGGCCGAAAGACTTTATGTATGATGTCAGCAACATACTGAAAAATTATTTTTACGGTGCGAAATTAGCAAAAAAATCGTTAATTTAACTCACCGAAAAATGGTAACTTTGCACGAAATACGCGGATGTATGGATGAAATGCAGGAGTGTGTTTGATAGTTGTTATGCATAAATATCTGATAGCTATATTAATAAGCTTAGTCGGTACGGCAGGTGTCATGGCATCTAAGCCTTTTATTGCCGTTCTCGGGGACTCCAATTCTTGGCTCGGAGGAGACGGGTGTGACAGTCCTAAAGGCTGGACTTTCTATCTGAGGGAAATATTGCAGGATGCAGAATTGCGCAGTTATGCCCGCAGTGGTGCTACATGGAGTCATACAGAGCGGACAGGTAGGGACTCTGAAGAGTATTCGGAGATAATATCGGATAATAATGTGATACTAAATCAATTTCTCCGTTTGCATCAGGATGTTCAGGCTTCTTTATGTCCTTCTCCGGATATAATTATATTGGCTGCCGGCACAAATGATGCGTGGTTCGAATCAAAATATAGGCCCGGATGTATGGCAGAAGATGACAGCTTGTCGCCGTTGACGGTTGAAGGAGCAGTAAGATTTGGCCTCAATGTCGTGAGGGGATTATATCCGGAAGCGTATCTGCTCATTTTAACTCCAATGGAGTCTACGGTTGTAGCTGATGCATCAATAAAGACTGTTGCAAGAAGAATCGAGAACGGATGCCACAATTTTGAAAGGACAACTGTGCTGAGAATGGATACTCTCAGTCCTGTAAGAAGTACGTCGGAAAGAAGATGCCTCCAATACACATACGACGGAACGCATACTTCTATCGCAGGCGCGAAAGCCAATGCCCAAATAGTAGCTGACTTTCTGAAAAACAATAAAATCATACACCGGTATTAAGCAGTAGGATAAACATGGTTTTCTCTGATTTGTTTTTCATATTTGTATTTCTGCCGGCCTTCATATTATGCTATGTGGTGGGCAGATTGTTTGACAAATGGCTGGGAAAGGACGGATGTGCGACTCACACTACGAGGAATATAGTGTTGGTGTTTTTTTCACTGATATTTTATGCTTGGGGTGAACCGATATATGTTTTCCTTATGCTTATCAGTGTATGGTTGAATTATCTTTTCGGGAAAGGGATAGCTTCCGGCGGGAAACTACGGAAGGTATGTATGGTTTTAGGCGTAATTTGCGACCTTCTTATGCTGGGTACATTCAAATATGCAGGTTTTTTTGCAGGTGTGCTTAGCGATATAGGAATCCCGGTCGTTCGACCAAATATAGCTCTGCCCATCGGAATAAGTTTCTATACTTTTCAGGCGATATCATATCTGGTTGATGTTTACCGACGTGAGTCTGATGTGCAGAAAAGCTATTGGAGTCTGTTATTATATATTTCCATGTTTCCGCAGCTAATAGCCGGACCAATTGTCAGATATGGAACTGTGGCAAAAGAGATTGCGGAAAGAAAAGTGACAGCTGAAGATTTGTCGGACGGTATTTTCCGTTTTTTGCTCGGATTGGGTAAGAAAGTGATAATAGCCAATCAGTTTTCAGAGGTTTCGACCCAATTTCTTGGAGGCGACATGTCGCATATATCATCATTGGGGGGATTGATAGGCATATTGGCATTTACACTTCAGATATATTTTGATTTCTCAGGATATTCTGACATGGCTATAGGAATAGGTCGCTGCCTCGGATTTCATTTCAACGAAAATTTCAATCACCCGTATTGCTGCCGCACCATTACTGAATTCTGGCGTAGGTGGCATATTTCCCTCGGTTCTTTTTTCCGTGATTATGTATATATTCCGCTTGGTGGCAATCGGCGTCACCAGGCAGTAAATCTTATGGCTGTATGGTTTCTGACCGGTTTATGGCATGGAGCAAGCTGGAACTTCGTGCTATGGGGCGTGTATTTCGGAATAATAGTGATGCTTGAGAAATATACGATTTTCAAACTGAAATTCAAGATACCCGCTCCACTGTTGCATCTATATAGCCTGATACTCATAGTGCTGGGTTGGGGAATTTTCTATTTTGATGATTTCGGGCGTATGCAGATTTTCTTTGAAACATTGTTTTCCGGACGGTCGTTCACTACCGACTATGTAGCGCTCAACGCTGTGGAAGATAAATTGTGGTTATGGATTGTCGCAATAATTTTTTGTATGCCGGTGCGCCGCTGGATTGCTGAATTATCAGCGAAAATATTTCCGGCAGGAGGAGCATTGCACATATCTGTAAATACAAGTGCTAAAATTGTGACATCGGCAGCCTTATTGATTGTCAGTGTAGCTTTGCTCATAGGAGCGACCAATAATGCATTTTTATACACGAGGTTTTAATACTACTGACCATGCGCAGGCATTCGATATATATAATAATCGTTTCATTGCTTTTCATAGCTCTGACGGTGGTATTTACGTGCCTTGACAGAACGGAATTCTCAGAACTTGAAAAGCGTAAGTTGGCAGAGTTCCCAAGATTTAGTCAAGCTAAATTGGCATCCGGCGAATATGCTGCCGAACTATCTCATTGGTTCAATGATACAGAACCGTTCCGTGAAGAATTCCTGCAGCTCAATATGGACATCAAGGGACACATGGGTATGCCCAAAACCAGAGAAAGCGTAACCTTTCATACCACGGCAAAACCCACGAAGGAGATAGCTGCAGTAGCTGGCGTATCTCCTATGAATGAGGAACAGTATAATGCTGATGTCGAGGACGAATATGCTAAATTGGCCGACCGAGGTATTCTCGTCATTGGAACAGGTAAGGATGTGCGTGCCCTGATGATATACGGAGGCAGTTCGACTTCCGGTTCGGAGTATGCGGATGCACCTAACAGATATAAACGGGAGTTGGGTGATAAAGTCAATGTTTATTGTGCGATTATCCCTACATCAGTAGAGTTTTACTGTCCTAAGAATTTCAGGAAGTACTCTAATCCCCAGCTGCCAACAATTAAAAATATATATTCACATCTGTCTGACTCCGTCAAGCCAGTCAATGTATATCATGCGCTTGCCGAACATGCCGGCGAGGATATTTTTTTACGCACAGACCACCATTGGGCGGCTCTCGGGGCTTATTATGCAGCAAAAGAGATTGCAAAGACTGCCGGAGTCCCATTTCTTGACATATCTAAGTATGAGAAGCATGTCGTGAAAGATTTTGTGGGAACGATGTATGCTTATTCCAAAGATGTTTCAGTCAAGAATGCTCCAGAGGATTTTGTCTACTATACTCCGACCGGGGTGTCATATACGACAGAGTATATAAATTTTGACGTTGACAAGAAAGGTCATGTCCGAGGTGAAGGTAAACCGTATAAGGATAAGTTTTTCTATCATTTCAAAGACGGAAGCAGTGGTGCATATTCTACATTTATGGGTAGCGATATGAAACTCACAAAGGTCACTACTTCCACTCATAACGGACGAAAGATATTGATATTCAAAGATAGTTTCGGCAATGCAATCCCCGGCTGGCTTTTTGGTTCGTTTGAAGAAATACACGTAGTGGATTGCCGCTATTTTACACGCAACGTTAAAAAATATGTGCGTGATAATGGAATAACGGATATTGTGTTTACCAACAATGTCTTTAAGGCATGTTCGAAAGAACTGTCCAAAACATACAATCGTTTTCTTACTCAATAGAACAGACAATCATGGCAAGAAAAAAACGTAAGGAATTACCACTTTATGAGAATGTAGAAATAACAGGCATTGCCGCTGAGGGTAATGCTCTTACACGTGTAGAGCTTCCACCCGACGGACGTCCATTTGTTGTTTTTGTGCCATACGGAGCACCAGGCGATATTGTTGATATTCAGATTGATAAGAAACGTAAATCATATGCCGAGGGGCACATAGTCAAGATGCACCGTAAATCTGACAGCCGTGTAGAACCTGAATGTCGACACTATGGAGTGTGTGGGGGTTGTCGGTGGCAACATCTTGATTACGCAACCCAACTGAAGAACAAACACCAGCAGGTTGTCGATGTGCTCGACAGGATTGCCAAACTCCCCCACCCTGAAGTGCGTCCGACATTAGGGTCTGAACGTCATTATCACTACCGTAATAAAATGGAATATACATTCTCATGCAAGAAATGGCGTACGTGGGACGAAGTTAAATCAGGAGTGGAATTTACCGACCGTCCGGAAGCATTGGGATTTCACATCGCTGGTGCATTTGACAAGGTGCTCCATATTGATGAATGTCATCTGCAGGACGATTTAGGCAACCAAATACGTAATTCGATATATGAGTATGCCATTGACAATAATTTAGATTTCTATGATATAAAGGCAAATCAAGGATTGCTACGTACTCTCCTGTTGAGAATTGCCGATTCCGGCGAAACGATGGTGTGTGTATCTTTCGGGTGTGACGATACAGATGCAATCAATGGGGTTATGACTCATATTTCAGAGCAGTTTCCTCAGATTACTTCTCTTCTTTATGTTGTCAATACAAAACTTAACGATACTATCGGCGACCTGGATGTAATTACTTTCAAAGGTAAACCATATATTACGGAGAATATGGGCAAACTTCGCTATCGTATAGGTCCGAAGTCATTCTATCAGACCAACTCGGCTCAAGCGGAAAGACTTTACGGCGTAGCACGTGATTTCTGTGGCTTTGATGAAATGAACGAGCCGCCGTTAGTATATGACCTTTATACGGGTGCAGGGACAATAGCCAATTTTGTAGCTGATAAAGCGCGCAAGGTTGTGGGTATAGAATATGTTGAAGATGCGATTATTGATGCAAGATTGAATTCTGAAGCAAACGGAATATCCAATACACTGTTCTTTGCCGGTGATATGAAGGATATTCTTACAGACAAATTCATTGCCGAACATGGCCGCCCCGACATAATGATTATCGACCCTCCGCGCGCAGGTATGCATCAGGATGTTGTTGATGTTATTCTTCGGACTGCGCCTGCCCGTCTTGTATATGTCAGTTGCAACCCGGCGACTCAGGCGCGCGACCTTGCACTATTGGCTGAAAAATATGATATAACTGCTGTTCAGCCTGTAGATATGTTCCCGCATACACATCATGTCGAGAATGTAGTGAGACTGGATTTGAGAAAAGAATGACAGAACGTTACCTTATTTCCTCCAGAAAGAAGTGGTGAACAGCAGCAGAACGGTATATATCTCCAGACGTCCGGTCAGCATGATGAAGGAGAGTATCCATTTCGCAGCCGAAGGAATTTCAGCGTAAGTTACGCCTCCCCCTATCGTGTCTGTGCCCAAACCGGTATTGCTGATTGCAGAGAGTGAGCAAAAGAAGCTTTCGTGCAATGACATTCCGGTGAATATGAGAAAAATTCCTCCCGCAAAGATAATCAGTATGTAGAGGAAAAGGAATGCAAGTACTTTCTGAACGACAGGAGATGATGTGCCGTTGCCATTGATACGTACGGTGGTCACCGCATTGGGGTGCATGACCTTAAAAAACTCGTTGCGCAGAAATTTGAAAAGAACGATAAGCCGGTCAATCTTTGCTCCACCGCTCGTGCTTCCGGCGCAAGCACCGAGAAACATCATGATTACAAGCATGACTATGGCTATTGGTCCCCAATTGCTGAAATCGGGTTCTGTCAGTCCGGTAGACGATATTATTGATACTGCTTGGAAAAGCGGGTCAATAGTGACGTCGGCTATGTTATGGAATGAGTCGCTGAAAACGACATTTACTGCAAGTACGGCATAAGCTATAAATATAAATCCTAAATACCATTTAAAGGCATCATTGCGACCGACATCGCGAAAATTACGCATTATTATTTTGTATAGCAGTGCAAAATTTACGCCGCCGATGAGCATGAAGATAGACACGACAATTTTTACATAGTATGAGTCCCATGCCATAATATTCATGTCATTTGTTGAAAAGCCACCGGTAGACATAGTTGACAGTCCATGACAGATTGCCTCAAATATGTTCATGTCGGAAAATGACAGAAGGATAATAAGTATAAAAGTAAGGCAGATATAAATCATCCATAGACCTTTGGCCGTCGAGCTGACCCGAGGACGCAGCTTGTCATGGGTAATACCGGTGACTTCAGCATTAAACAACTGTATTCCACCCTGATAGTTTAGCATCGGAAGAACCGCAAGAGTGAACAATATGATACCGAGACCACCGAGCCATTGTATGACTGACCTCCATAGCAGGAGACTACGCGGGACTCCGTCCATCGAAGCGAGAACAGACGCACCCGTTGTGGTAAAGCCACTCATCGTCTCGAAGAAGGCATCCGTCACGGACATGTGTGTGCCGCTTATCAGAAAGGGCAGCATACCGTACAGAGAGAAAATGACCCATATCAGCGATACGAGCAGAATGGCCTCACGCTTTCCCATGTATTTATTTTTTGTGCGCAGACAGACCATACCTATTCCAGACAATACTGTTGCTCCTATCGATATGAGAAAAGCAATGATGTCATTTGATTCTGTCTTGTATATTATGGATGAAATCAGAGGGAAAAGCATAAATGCTGCTTCTATCATCAGAAGCCATCCGATGACGCGTAAAAGCATTATGATGTTGATATATGAATGCTTTTTGCAGACAGGGTCTTTATATTTTCGCCTGAACGGAGTCTGTATTCTTACTTGAACCATGTTTCAATCTTATGCAGAGCACCGGTGGTGCAGAATACTACGACATAATCGCCCGGGTGTATGATTGTATTACCATTGACAAGCGATGATACTCCTTCATGAACTACTGCAGCCAATGTCATGCCTTTAGGCAATCTCAAGGTCTTGACTGCTCCCCGCGTGATTTTTGCTTTATGTCCGACCTGAAGTTCAGCTACTTCAGCATCGGCCAATGCGAGACATTTGGCATTGTCGCGGTCGGCATCGAGAAGTAATTGGAAAATACGGCTTGAAGCAAGTATCTTCTTATTGATTGCGGTGCCGATATTCAGATTCTCTGCAAGGTTGACAAATTGAAAGTTTTCAACTTCAGCGATAGTTTTTGGAACCCCGGCTTCTTTAGCCGTCAGGCATGAGAGTATATTTGTTTCAGAGCTGTCGGTGAGAGCGAGAAAAGCGTCATACTGATATATATTGTTTTCGCGCAGTACCTCAACATCACGGGCATCGCCGAAAGCGATGTCGCAATTTGGAAGCTTTGTGGCCAGTTCCTCGCAATAGTCCCGATTGTTGTCAATGATTTTAATATGAAAATGGTCGCCCGACTGAAGAGCGAATCTAACGGCGATACGACTGCCTCCCATTATCAGTACGCGACGTATATTTCGTTTCTTTTTGCCGCAACGTTCCCTGAGAGCTTCCGTATATTGTCGTTCAGTTATGAAGTAGACAATATCGTCAAGCATAATCGAGTCGACACCGGTTGGAATAATTGTTTCATTGTTCCGCTTAATGGCAGCCACATGAAAATAGCTGTTGTCGCCCGGGAGGTCTTTGAGCATATAGCCCGTAAAGTCGCATACTTCCCTGATTTTAACACCAATCAGCATCAACCCGTTGTGAAGCTCACCCCAATATCTTGTCCAGCCATGTTCGAGAGCCTTGGTTATTTCGATTGCTGCCAGATATTCAGGATAGATGAGATGGTCAACTCCGAGCTGACGAAGGATGTTACGGTTTTTCTCTTCTAAAAACTCATAGTTGTCTATCCTTGCAACAGTCCGTCTTGCTCCCAGCTTCTTAGCTATAGCACAGGTTGTTATATTACGTGTCTCGTATGGGGTCACGGCAATGTAAAGGTCAGCATGTGCCACACCGATATCTTCAAGGGCACGGAACGATGAAGTCGATGCGTTCCATGTCATAAGATTATAATTGCTGTCAATCATGTCGAGATGCTCCTGGTCTGAATCAAGAAGAATAATATCTTGATTTTCATTCGAAAGCATCTTGGCAAGATGCGTACCTACCTCGCCTGCACCGGCTATAATTATTTTCATATATCTTTTGTGCCGGGATTATGATTTATAGATAGAGAACGGATTGCCTCGGATATACCCTTCTTGTCGTATCCGCAGATTGCCCGTAGTTCTGATACGCTACCGTGATGAACCCATTCGTCGGGTACTCCGAGATGTCTAACCGGTATGTCATATCCATTGGAATTCAGCCATGTAGCTATATTCTCGCCGAAGCCTTCTCGAATTATGCCGTCTTCGACAGTAAGAATGGCTGAATGTTTGTCGGCAATTTCTTTCAACAGCTCTGTGTCGAGTGGTTTTGCCCATATCATATCGTAGTGTGCCGCCGCAATACCTTCCTCATGCAATCGGGCTATGACATCCCTGACATCCTCTCCAATGGGACCGAGGGTGAGCACAGCAACACTATCCTGCGGAGCGTCGGATATGCATCTGCCTTTGCCGGGCTCAATGATTTCAAACGGGGTTATCCATTCGGTATGTATGGCTTCTCCGCGGGGATATCTGATAGCCATCGGACCATCTTGCGAGAGAGACGTGAACATCAGATTGCGGAGTGTTGCTTCGTCCATTGGCGATGCAACCTTCATTCCGGGTATTACGCTCATATATGCAATATCGAAAAGTCCGTGATGAGTTACTCCGTCCTCACCTACTATTCCTGCACGGTCTATACAGAACGTGACGGGCAGTTTCTGAATACATACGTCATTGATGATATTGTCGTATGCTCGTTGCAGAAATGATGAATAGATTGCTACAAACGGACGCAGCCCACGGGTTGCCATTCCTCCTGCAAATGTGACCGCATGTCCTTCGGATATACCTGTGTCAAATGTGCGAGAAGGGAAAGCCCCTGCCATTTCAGACATCGATGTGCCGGACAACATGGCAGCTGTTATACCGACTATTCGAGCATCGTCGCGGGCGAGTTCGACAAGAGATTTACCGAACACTTCCTGCCATTTTGGGGGACGGCTACCGGTTGATTTCGGGCGCAGACCGGTAGCGGGGTCAAATTTGCCCGGTGCATGCCATGTGGCCGGGTCTTTTTCAGCCTCGCCAAAACCTTTGCCTTTTACTGTGCGGAGGTGCAGAAGCTTGGGGCCATGCATCTCTTTAATGTCGCGCAAAACATTAACCATTTTCACGACATCATGGCCGTCGAGCGGTCCGAAATAGCGTATGTTCAGCCCTTCGAATATATTTTGAGTATTGGATACGAGAGCCTTGATACTGTTATTAAAGCGCAGGACAGCACCTCTTTTGTTTTCATCGAAGATGCCGTGGTTGCGTAAAAAGTTATATGTCTCGTAACGCCATTTGTTATATCGCGGTGATGTTGTGAGTTTTGAAAGATACCTGTGCAACGCTCCGACATTGTCATCTATCGACATATCATTGTCATTCAATATGATGAGGATGTTGGCATTATCATTCGAAACATTATTCAGTCCTTCGAACGCGAGTCCGCCGCTGATTGACGCATCGCCTATTACGGCAACTGTCTTTTTATTTTCTGCTCCCGGGGTGAGCGAATCTGCAACAGCCATACCCAAAGCAGCCGATATTGAGTTGCCTGCATGGCCGGCTGTAAATGTATCATACGGACTCTCCTCAGGTGAAGGGAAGCCGCTGATACCGCCTAATTTGCGCATGTTGGCAAATTGTCTGCGTCGACCGGTCAAAATCTTATGAGCATAAGCCTGATGACCTACATCCCAGACCAAATGGTCGTAAGGGGTGTCAAAGACATAGTGTATGGCTACGGCTATCTCGACAGCTCCCATGCTGGAGGCAAAATGCCCGGGATTGTTTGAAAGATTATGTATGATGAACCGGCGGATTTCATTACATAATTCCGGCAACTGTTCGACATCAAGTTTCCGAAGGTCTGCCGGCGATTCTATCTTGTCTAACAAAGTGTATTTTTCAGTATCGTTGCAATGCTGGTCTTCCATTTCAATACGTAACACGTTAATAATTCCGTTTACGGTATTTTTTATATAGAGGCATAAAAACTATTATGCCCGACATTATAATGACCAGGATTATACGAAGACTAAGCCCCGCGCGGCTTATGAGAATCCAGCACAGAGCAACCCAGGCCAATGTGAGTATTATTAATCCAATGAGTTGTGATTGTTTCATTGTGCGGCGAAGTTAGCAAATTTTCTCAAATAAATTCCGTTTATCATGAAACTATCTGAGAAACATTGCGACTCATAATGCGTAATCAGAATTGAACTAATGATGATAATTCCGGAAGACATATCCCCGACATTACCCCTCGGATTGAAGGTAGAGCGGATTTGCAGAGGGCTAATCAGGTTTTTTTACCATACTTTTTCCGACACACGTTCCGTATCGGACGAAAAGGAAGCTCGTTTCGCTGTGTTGATTAGACAATATGCCGCACTTATCAATCGAATCTGTTTTACATATTCAGATAATGCTGAAGATATGAAGGATTTGCGTCAGGATGTCTATGTAAATATCTGGAAAGGTCTTGCGACATTCCGCATGGAATGTTCAGAAACGACATGGATTTACCGAGTTGTGCTCAATACATGTGTCTCTACAATAAGAAAGAAAAAACGCAGAGTATCGATGTCTTCATTCGATGCATTGCTGACGGAAGTTCCCGATGAGTCGCAAAATGATGACTATAAGGAGAAAATGGAAGAGTTGCATTTCCTTATATCGCGATTGTCGCCTCTTGATAAGGCTATCATAACTATGTGGCTTGATGAAAGAAGCTATGAAGAGATTGCCGCAGTGTGTGGCCTTAACCGTAATACTCTGGCAGTCAGAATAAACAGAATAAAAACTAAACTTAAAAACAACTATGAACTCTGATGACATTAAGAAAACGTGGTGTGAGATTGGAAACAGATTACAGAACCCGAATACAGATGAAATAGACACTATTATGGTGCAGAAGAAAGAAACAGCTTTGGAAGCGCTTGTTAAAAAGTATAAGCACTTCTCAAGATTTGGATTAATAATGATGGTGGTATCAATCAACTGGTTCAGTCTTGGAGAACGTATGGGTATAGGTGATTCGAAATATATCCTCGCAGTACTGTATGCCGTTTATTTTTTGACGTCCTCTTGCATGGATTATTGGTTGTACACTGGGGTTAAAGGCATAGATTGCTTCACAATGTCAGTGCGTGAAGTGTCTGAAAAAGCCCTATACTATAAAAAGAAGCATCTGCAAAGCATGATTCTCATGATTCCCTTCATGCTGATTGTATTAGGATATACCTTTTATTGTTGTGCCGGAGAAAAATATTTCCTCTTCGGTATGGCGACGGGAGCTTTACTCGGTGTAGCAATAGGCTATCGACAATACATTGACTTCATGCGTCAGTACAAAGTACTTTCTGATTGATATCATGATATTTTGAATAGTTGTCGGAAATGTGTAGTTTTGCAAAAAACAGACGCATGAAATCAAGAATTAGTTACAGTCATTTCTCGACGATATTGACGATAGTGATATTCGTTGTGCTTTACATAGGATGCATGGTGAACCTGAAGGATGAGCCGGCTTTCTTTATTATCTTGGCAATGTATGTCATTCTGGCTATCTGTGCTTTATTGTTCGGTGCAGCGTACATTGCAGCCTCACCGGACTATATAGTATTGGGCAGTTTATTACACAAAAAGAGGTTGCTGATGCGCAATGTCGAAAGTGTGGAGAGATTTCAACCGACCATGGGTGCAATTCGAGTCTTTGGCTCAGGAGGATTTATGGGTTACTGGGGAATATTCAGGGAGGGTGATATAGGCCGCTACAGTGCCTTTTATGGTAAATCATCTGACTGTTTTCTTGTCCGCATGAAAAATGGCGATAAATATGTATTAGGATGCAAAGATGTTGATTTAATGATTGATTACATACAATCTCACATCAATGCGAGGAGATGAAAATTATCGAATTTCGATAAAAATATTTGGCAAATCAAAAAATACAGATTAACTTTGCGGCGTATGAAAAAGAGTATCAATACACTTTGCATCCTTATTCTGACGCTGATTGTGCTCAGTTGTTTCAGTACGCTATATTCAATGGGCTATTCATTTGGTAGCGGACTCAATATGGGGTATGAATCATGTGATTCAAAGGATATACCGGTGACAGTAGCAGTATCGAGTACAAATGCTTTACAACCGGGCATGACTTCTGAAATCACCGATGTTGAAGGAAATACATATCGCACCATGTGGGAAATCGGTATTTGTTTTCTGCCACAGTCGGATTACTCAATTACGATAGCTGTCATTGGAGCTGTCTTGTTCCTATGCATGTTTGTTTTCGGAATCAGAATAATAGTCATGTTCGTTCGGTTCATCATCAACATAAACCGGGGAGCAATTTTTGACCGTAAAAATGTATCGAGGCTCGACAAGATAGGGATAGACCTTCTTTTAATATCGACGTTTGCTATCATACAAGGAATTCTTCAAGAAATAGAATTGCATAATGTCTTGCCATTGTTCAAAGGTTTCACTTTGGCAGCCTATTGGAGTATTCCCTGGTCGGCACTTATCATGGCGTTTGTCGCACGTCTTGCCGCGCAAATAATGCGCAAGGCTATCATTCTTCATGAAGAACAGTCATTAACAGTCTAACATCATAATTAATCGTGCCGATAGTAGTTAATCTTGATGTTATGATGGCTCGACGCAAGATGTCGTTGGGTGAGTTGGCCGGGAGAATGAATATTACTCTTTCGAACCTGTCTATCCTGAAAACAGGTAAAGCAAAAGCCATACGTTTTTCTACACTTGAAGCGATTTGCCGTGAGCTGGATTGTCAGCCGGGCGACATACTGGAGTATGTGGCGGGTGATGTCGATGAGCCGACATCACCCGAACATAAATAATCTTAAACGTAAACATAAATCATAATCTAACTTAAAAAGTCAATGAAACTTCTAAATGTTTCTCTGTTAGCTGCTGCTGCCTTGAGCTTTTCAGCCACCGGTGCGTCAGCTGAAGAGCATCTGAAAAGTCTTGAGTTGAAGAATGTTGACAACAGCGTTTCTGCCAAAACAGACTTTTACCATCATGTCAATAATGGTTGGATGAAATCTCATCCTCTTACCCCCGAGCATTCACGTTACGGGCAGTTTAACATCCTGAGCGATTCTTCAGAAGAACGCGTGAAACGTATCGTGCTTAACCTGAACGCCAAGAATCCGCAGAAAGGAACCAAGGCTTTCAAGGTAGCCACTCTTTATACTCAGGGTATGGATAGCGTCCGTCGTAATGCTTTAGGTGCTAAGCCTATTCAGAACGACCTTAAAAAAATAGAGAATACCTCTGCGGAAGGTATGGGTGACCTTTTCCTCTGGATGCATAAGAACTACGGCTCGCCTTTCATGGTTGCCGGCCCTATGGAGGATATGGCAAACTCAAACGTGTATGCCATGTATGTCGGCGGTGCTCCAATCGGTATGGGTGACCGTGATTACTATCTTCTTAATGATAAAAACAATAAGAAGGTACGTGAAGCATATAAAACGATGATGGACCGCGTTCTGCGCCTCGCAGGGTATTCTAAGAAAGATGCAGCCCGCATTGTCAAGAATGTCATGAAAATTGAAACAGCTCTTGCTGATTCTACCTGGACCCGCGAAGAAAGCCGTAATATACCTGCACAGTATAATCCCCGCACTTTCGCTCAGCTTAAGGAGATGTACCCGGACCTGCCATGGGATAATTTCTTCCCTACCACTATGGGCATAGACACTCCCGACCAGGTAATTGTTATGCAAATCAATACCTTGAAGCAGGGCAACGACCTTTACAAGAAACTTTCAGACCGAGAGAAGAAAGACTTGTATATCTGGCAGTATGTAAATCAGGCAGCACCCTATCTGAGCGATGATTTTGCCGATGCGCTGTTTGATTACTCTAAAGTAGTCAGTGGTGTGGAACAGCAGCGTCCGCGTTGGAAACGTTCTTTGTCAAATACAGAAGGAATGTTGGGTGAAGCCATCGGCGAACTCTATGTTCAGGAATACTTCCCCGAAAGCTCTAAGCAGTATATGTTGGGTCTGGTCGAAAATCTGCGCACAGCACTTGGCAAGCACATCATTCATCTGCCTTGGATGAGTGATGAAACCAAACTCCAGGCAATAAAGAAGCTCAATGCATTTACCGTAAAAATCGGTTATCCTGACAAATGGGAAGCCTACGAAGGCATGGAAATTGACCCGGAACTTTCTTATTATGAAAATATGCACAATGCCGGCTTATGGCATGCCAATGAAGAGTATAAGAAATGGGGCAAGCCTGTCGACAAGACAAAATGGGGAATGTTCCCGCAGACAATCAATGCGTACTATAACCCCATGGCTAATGAAATCGTTTTTCCCGCAGGTATTCTTCAAGCTCCTTTCTTCGACCCCGAAGCAAGCGATGCTGAAAACTACGGTGGTATTGGTGTCGTAATCGGCCACGAAATGACTCACGGTTTCGACGACCAGGGTTGTAACTTCGATGCCGACGGCAACATGGTTAACTGGTGGACTCCCGAAGATGCTCAGAAAT
>CAYVNJ010000011.1:0-31914 GCA_964452865.1 uncultured Sangeribacter sp.
AAGGAAATTACCCGCGAAATGTTTGACCTTGCCGACGGTATGACTATGTCATCTAAGAAGGACGGTCTTGTCAATATGGGTGGCTTCATCGCAACACGCCACAAAGAATGGTACGAAGGCGCCAAGATGTTCTGTATATGCTACGAAGGCTTTATCACATATGGTGGTATGAACGGCCGCGATATGGACGCTCTTGCAGTAGGTCTTGAAGAAAATACTGAATTTGACATGCTTGAGACTCGTATCCGTCAGGTTGAGTATCTTGCAAAACGTCTTGACGAATTCGGCATTCCCTATCAGCGCCCTGTAGGTGGTCATGCCATCTTCCTGGATGCAGACAAAATCCTCACACACGTTCCAAAAGAAGAGTTCCCCGCACAGACTCTTACTGTAGAGCTATATCGCGAAGCCGGTATACGTGGCTGCGAAATCGGCTATATTCTTGCCGACCGCGACCCCGTGACCCGCGAGAACCGTTTCGGAGGCCTTGACTTCCTCCGTCTGTGTATCCCGCGTCGCGTATACACCAATAACCACATGGACGTGATTGCAGTAGCAATCAAGAACGTATTCGACCGTCGCGAAGAAATCACACGTGGTCTGAAAATAGTTTGGGAAGCACCTCTGCTTCGTCACTTCACTGTGAAACTTGCTCCCGCAGACAGATAATCAGTCAACAGAGTTAATTTTCATATACCGGACTGTGTCATTAAATTTGGCACAGTCCATTTTTCTTATTTACTCTGCTGATTACTATTAAAAAATGGTTCAGGAATGCCAAGAACCGTATTGATATTACCACCGTTTTCCAAGTAACCGTTGATAATTTCATCCCGTCCGGTCGAGCCTTCGAATACGTATAGTCTGAAACGCGAAAGCATAGTGGCGAGATGTTCGAAAATCTCAGCCTGTATAGCCTCATAAGGGAGCCATGATGAGGTGTTTGTAAAGCAATATAGCTGCAATGGTATGCCGGATGCTGACTGTTCAAGCGTCGTTACAAAGTGTGTACTCTGCTGGTCAATGTGTGCATTATTATTGAGGTATAGCTCAAGATATGCA
This sequence comes from uncultured Sangeribacter sp., assembly GCA_964452865.1. GTDB lineage: Bacteria > Bacteroidota > Bacteroidia > Bacteroidales > Muribaculaceae > Lepagella. The sequence continues at coordinate 1,063 of CAYVNJ010000011.1, forward strand.
CGGAAAAGTCCGAGATTTGTATCAATTGTACCATTTACTAATCCGGCCGGATTATCCACATTGGCCTCCTTGCCATTATTTTTCTGTTCAAGCTTCTTAGCTATATAAGGTTCAAGCAAGGGTATGGATTTCAATTCCGTAAGCAGGTCATCGGTCATAGGCATCACGCTATCAGCATCTATAAAATAGACACGCAATATTCTCCGTGTACCACTCTCCTGCATCGATCTGTAGTTAGTAAACGCTGACGACACAAGAGAATACGGTGGCACGGTAGTAGTCGTCTTATCCCAGTTCTGTACTTTGACAGAAGTCAGTGAAACTTCCATGACTGTACCGTTCGCACCTGCAGAATCAATCTTAATCCAGTCTCCAACTCTCAGCATATCGTTCTCTGATAGTTGAACTCCGGCCACGACACCCAGAATACTATCTTTGAAAACAAGCATAAGAACTGCAGCAAATGCACCCAGACCTGCCAACAGCGCAGCAGGAGAACGATTGACTATTATACTGACAATTATAATAGCTGCAATTATCCACACTATACCCTTAATCAGCTGCACAAGCCCTTTTAAGGGTAATTTACGTTTATTCTCTCGTTCGTCAAATCTGAGCCAAAACGCATATATAAAATCATTTATTGATAATGCCATTATGAAGACAATATATATCCAACATGCTCTCATCAAGACAGTCACCATCATATCCTCGCGTACAAAAGCATAGGCAAGCATTGCTATTATGAAGAACGCCGGTATGATTCGACTTAACTTTGTGAAAAATTTTGCGGCACGAAGATTGGCAAATATTTCATTCTTGCTACGTTTGGCTGCATATCTGAGTATTAGTAACAAAACCTTTTTTATAGCAAGACCAATCAGTACTCCGATAATGCATACCACTATGATATAGGTTGATTCCGCAAGATTGTGCATATTCTCCAATCCTATCGCTGAAAGGAAATCTTCAATCCATTTTGTCAGTAGAACAGCAAGATGGTGAGCTGATTCAGGAGCTTTCAGAGTGTGCTCATCTATAATTGGATGCTCAGATTGGTCAGTGGCCAACATTGAAAGTGTAGAAATCATATCTGTTTAGTAAGATAAAAATAGTATAACATAGTATAAAATTATTACATAAAACACACTCAGATTGTTCTAAGGTAAGACATACAAAAATGCTAAAAAATTGATGTAGGGATGATTAAAAGTGTATTAACATTTATTAACACTAAAACCACACCATAAATTGCACATACGAAACATTCATGTGCAAAAGTTCAAAAACATGTTGTAGAACATGTTTTTGAACCAACTTGCTGACTTTTGGTATGTTAGCGGGGTTTAAATATATGGCATTAAACTTTGTTAAGAAATTTTAATGCTAAGATAATTGCATATTGACAGTAGAAATGGTAATTTTGGGATGTCAGAAAATAAAATAAACGACAAAATTCAATACGAAGTGGAACGTACATTAGCAATATTAAAGCCTTCTGCAATAGAAAGAAATTTGATTGGCGAAATCATTACCAGAATAGAACGCAAAGGGCTGATTATATGCGGCATGAAAATGATTCAACTTGACGAAGCAATCTTGCGTGAACACTATTCCCACCTCGTAGATAAACCTTTCTTCCCAGATATTGTCAAATCAATGACCGCTTCACCGGTAGTAGTGCTATGCATTGAAGGCCCTGAAGCTGTTTCCGTTTTCCGGCTTATGACAGGTGTAACCAACGGGCGTGCCGCAGCACCGGGAACACTAAGAGGTGATTTCTGCATAAGCGGGCAAGCCAATATTGTGCATGCCAGCGACTCTGCTGAGAATGCAATTATCGAAATCGAACGATTCTTCAAACCTAACGAGATTTTCGACCGCCAACCGGCGCTAATATCATTTGTATGTTCAGACCAGGAGGCCGCTCTCGTTACTAAAAATATACAGTGATGAAAACTGAACTTAAACAATTTATATCGGCATTGGCATTGGTGGCTGTAGGATTGATGAGCGCAAATGCTCAGACAGTCAATACCAAGCGTCCACATTCCGATGTACATAAAAACATGATAGCCAAGCAGGCTACCATTAAAGACCAGATACGCTTGATTGACAACGATGCATTCATCGATTTTGACGATGACCTCGAACCCGAACCGGATATCTATACCGAAGGTTGGAACAGTAAGCGTGTCAATCCGTTCAAAGAATCTGATGTTCCGAACACCGCGGTGATTGATGTTCGCAACTACTTCATTCCCCACAACGGCAAGGTTACATCACCCTATGGATATCGCAAACGTTTCGGACGCATGCACAAAGGCACAGACATAGGTATTCGTTCAAACGACACTATATATGCAGCCTTCGACGGCAAAGTACGTCTGACAAACTATGAAGCCAAAGGTTACGGCAACTACATAATCATTCGTCATCCAAACGACCTTGAAACAGTTTATGGTCACCTCAACAAGTTCCTTGTAAAGCCCGACCAGGTTGTAAAAGCAGGTGACCCTATTGCATTGGGTGGTAATACCGGCAGAAGCACAGGTCCGCACCTTCATTTCGAGACCCGCTATATGGGTTATGCGATTAATCCTTCTGCTATATTCGACTTTGCAAATCATACAACCCATACTGACAAATACACCTTCTCAAAGAGTACATACACGCAACCGCGTAATTACGCACCATCGCGTGAAATGGCAAATGCACCTGTAACAACTCCCTACAAACAGTCGACCACGGCCAAATCCTCGACTTACAAGGTAAAGAAAGGCGACACTTTGTCAAAAGTTGCCCGAGCCAACGGTATATCACTTGCACGTCTTCGCAAACTGAACGGACTTAGCAAGAACAGTTCGATTACTGCTGGTCAGACGCTGAAAGTAAAATAATACAGACATTACATACAGCTAATCCGGGTTGGAGATTAAACTCCAATCCGGATTTTTATTGAAGTATGTGCTTATAAAACAAAAAAACATTAAATTTGTAGCAATAAACAACTATCGCATGAAATCTATCAGGACAAGACTCGCACTCCTGAACTTTCTGGAGTTCGCGGTATGGGGAGCATACCTCATTTCATTAGGTAATTATCTCGGGCGCATCGGCATGGCCACCCAAATCGGATGGTTTTATGCTGTGCAAGGAATAGTATCAATTTTCATGCCGGCAATTATAGGAATTATTGCCGACCGTTGGGTACCCGCTCAAAAAATGCTCAGCCTATGCCACCTCGCCGCAGGTTTGACAATGGGAAGCGCCGCATGGTATTGTGCAGTGACACCCGCCCCGGAATTTACTCCGTTGTTCGCGCTATATACGCTGTCAGTAGCATTCTTCATGCCGACAATCGGACTTGCAAATTCAGTAGCATATACAGCCCTTACCCGAGCCGGATACGATACTATAAAAACTTTCCCTCCTATCCGCGTATTGGGAACAGTAGGTTTTATATGCTCAATGCTTTTCGTCAATTTCACTCATTTCCAAGAGTCTTACGCACAGCTGTTTACCTCAGCAGCTCTCAGTTTCATTCTTTGTCTGTATTCTCTGACAATGCCGAACTGCCCGGTGTCCAAAGGTGGTGCTACACCTTCAGTGGTGGATGCGCTTGGTCTGAGAGCATTCGCACTCTTCAAACAGAAAAGAATGGCTATTTTTTTCATATTCTCAATGCTGCTCGGAGTATCATTGCAAATCACAAATAGCTACGGAAATATATTTATTACGAGTTTCCAGGAGATTGCTGAGTATGCCAATTCGTGGGGCGCAAAGAATGCAAACGCCCTGATTTCACTTTCTCAAGTCAGCGAAACTTTGTTTATTCTGTTGATACCATTCTGTCTGAAACGCTTTGGCATTAAGACGGTAATGCTAATGGCCATGTCGGCATGGGTATTCCGCTTTGGCCTTTTCGGATTAGGCAACCCGGGCTCAGGCGTATGGATGTTTGTCCTCTCCATGATAGTCTACGGCATTGCGTTCGACTTCTTTAATATCTCAGGTTCTCTATACGTTGACAAACAGACCGACCCTTCAATCCGAAGCAGTGCGCAAGGTCTGTTCATGATAATGACAAACGGTATCGGTGCAACCGTGGGAACATTAGGTGCCCAAGCCATCGTTAATGCACTCGTATACTCCGATTCATCGCTTACTCCCGAACAACAGATTGAAGGCTGGCATCAGTCGTGGCTCATATTTGCCGGCTATGCGCTTGTTGTAGCCATATTATTTGCAATTGCATTCCGCAATCCTAAAGCGACTGGAAACATCGACCGAGACGAAGCTTACGACACAGCAGGCGGAGACCCGGAAGGCATGATTGAATCCGACAGACTCTGATGATACAGTTTTACGCTCCGGATATTTTGACATCGCTCCGTCTACCGACCGACGAATCGGCACACTGCATTCGTGTATTACGCAAGCGTGTCGGGGACAAAATCATGGTTTCTGATGGCAAAGGGCATCGTTATACCTGCATTATTACAGAGGCAAACTCCAAAAGTACATTGGTGGATATCGAGAGCTCCGCTGAGATTATAAAACAATGGAGAGGTGAATTGACACTTGCTTTTGCACCAGTTAAAAACAATGAACGTACCGAATGGATGCTTGAGAAAGCTGTTGAAATTGGGGTTGACCGTATAGTACCAATCCTATGCGAACACTCTGAAAGGAAAGTGTTGAAAACCGACCGTATGCACAGAATAATTAAATCGGCATTCAATCAAAGCCTGAAAACGACTATCCCTGAGTTGAGTGAACTGACTCCGCTGACTCAATTCGTTAACGCCCAACTACCGCCTCAACGAATTGTAGGATACTGTGCCGATGACATCGACCGTACAATTCTGAGTGAAGTATTAAAACCGGATATTGACACGGTCATCTGCATCGGTCCGGAAGGTGATTTTTCTCCGGCTGAGGTTAAACAATTATTCAGTGCGGGCTTTATTCCTACAACGTTCGGCGAGTCACGAATGAGAGCCGAAACAGCGGCATTGTTTGCAGTAAGTGCATATCATCTCATCAACATGAAATAACTATTGATAATATTAGACTAATGATAAATCCTTCAGAACTTCAGGCATATCTTACTCAACCCGAAAGCCGCAATTTCTTTTTGCTGGCAGGTCCGTGTGTGATTGAGGGTGAAGATATGGCGCTCCGCATAGCAGAACATTGTTGTAAAATAACCGATAAACTTGGTATCCCATACGTATTCAAAGGCAGTTACCGTAAGGCGAACCGCAGTAGGTTGGATTCCTTCCAAGGAATAGGTGATGTTCGGGCTCTTGAAATTTTACGTAAAGTAAGCGAGACTTTTGAAATACCTACCGTGACAGACATACATTCCGCAATGGAAGCCGACATGGCAGCAGAATACGTAGACATCCTCCAGATTCCTGCATTCCTTTGCCGTCAGACTGATATCCTGCAAGCAGCAGCTGCCACAGGCCGTATGGTCAATATCAAGAAAGGGCAATTCCTGTCGCCGGAATCCATGAAATTCGCGGTGGAGAAAGTAAGGGAAAGTGGTGCATCACAAGTCAGCGTTACCGACCGAGGCACAATGTTCGGATATTCCGACCTTGTAGTCGATATGAGAGCAATACCGCAGATGCAGACTGCATGCGATTGCCCGGTAATACTTGATATTACCCATTCACTACAACAGCCGAACAGAACTGAAGGGGTCACCGGCGGGCTTCCTGAGTTGATAGATACAATCGGAAGAGCCGGAATCGCGGCCGGAGCAGACGGAATATTTCTTGAAACACATCCCCTTCCCTCTCAAGCCAAGAGCGACGGCAAGAATATGCTCCCACTCGACCGACTTGAGACCTTACTAAGCAGGCTAACCATAATCCGACAATCGATTTTGTCCGACGAATTTATAAATGCCTGATATCATTACAACTCTTAATATGTAATCTCATGAAAATAAAACGACTGCTTTCAGCAGCAGCTATTGCTATACTGATTTCAGGAAATACTGTATCTCAGACTATCAATCCGATGACAACGGCTGTACTTGACGGATATAGTAAAATACTTAAAGAAAATCCTCAAGACTATTTCACTCTATACCAACGCGCGGCACAATACTTCAGACTATCTGATTACGATAAGGCCTTATCTGACATAACCAAAGCTATAGAATTTACTCCTGATAAAGAATCAGACATGCTTTGCCGTGAACTGGCCCTTGCATCAGACATATACATACAGACTGAGAACTATCCTGCAGCTCTGCAAATGGCTGACAAGGCCATAGCGATTATGCCTAATAATTACCCTCTGCTCTACAAACACGGCAATATATGCCTCTATTTGAAGGATTATGACCGGGCAAGAGATAGTTTTGAGGCATTACGAAGAAACCAACCGCGAAGTCAGGAAGCATACTTCGGACTTGCACAAGTTGCAGCCGCAGAAGGAAACAAAACAGAACTCGAAGACATGCTGAAAGCTGCCGAGAACTGTAATCCGAGCAGTTATATCACATATTGCCGTCTTGGCGATATATACACCACTGCAAAAGATTATCCCAATGCCGCAACTTCTTATCTGAGCGCCTTCGGTCTTGCCGACGACACTTCACGACCAATCCAATCATTAGTCAATCTTGCAAAGACCAACTACAAATCTGTTGCTGACGCTCTTGACTATGCAGCTACAAAATCATCTAATCTTGTTCCTATTTATTTACTGAAAGGTAATATTGCATACTCGAACGGACATTTCGATGATGCCCTTTCTGCATTTACAAGCCTGTCAACACTGCCTGAAGGAAAAGATGCTTCGGTATATGACAATCTAGCTCGGTGTGCACTTGCTCTGAACAATCTCCAGTCCGCATCAGATTATGCTGACACAGCCCTCGGAATGACTCCATCAACACGTACATACATTACTAAATCTGAAATAGAGTTGGCTCGCGGCAATGCAGATGCCGCATTGATTGCAGCCGATAAAGCCAAGACAATAGACCAGAATTCACCTGAGGCCATGATGGCGGCTGCATCAGCACAAATTCTTAAACAAGATTGGGAAGGGGCTCTGACAAATCTTAACCGTGCGGCAATGCTTGACCCCTCAAACCTCAAGGCACTCCTTATGAGAGCTTATCTATACTCAAATGGCATAAAGAATACCCGCGCCGCTTCATTCGATATGCAACGTGTAGCGTCGTCGAATGACATTACTTTCCCTTCCGCCATGTATAAAGCGTTAGCTCAAACAATAAGCGGCAAACGTCTTGACGGCGACTCAACTATAGAAAAAGCGCTTAAGAATGATTCAAGTGCGGACGCACTGATATATGCAGCAATATATTATGCAAATACCGACTCTGCGGATAAAGCACGCGGAATGCGAGATAAAGGAATTGCATCCGGTTTTGCCAACAAATACATCCTCGACTCTCAGATAGTCCCGGGAATGGACCTGTCTCCAATCCGCAAGTAAGACGGATAAGTTATATCCCAAAGAAATAATGCGTGGCCTGGCATTGATGTTCCGGCTGCGCATCTGTTTTTACTTTGTATAATCCTAAAGAAGCCGTCGCATGACAATTTGCCTCGGCCTACCTCTACAAGCGTACCAACTACTGCACGTACCATATTGCGAAGAAAACGGTCGGCCGTGATAGTGAAGACGTGCATATTATCACAAGTCTGCCATTCGGCACATGTTACCCGGCAGATATTCGTCTTTACATCGGTATGCAACTTACTGAAACTTGTAAAGTCAGCAGTATCAAGCAAAATACTGGCAGCCTCGTTCATGGCATTATAGTCAAGTTTTGCTGGCGAGAACCATGTAAGAGGATAGTTGAATGGCGATTTCACATCCGATACAAAATACTTATACGTCCTGCTCTCTGCATCAAAACGTGCATGTGCTTCAGGCGGCACGGCTATAAAATCGTAGATAGCGATATCCGGTCCGACAAGCTTATTTAGCGATGCTCTGAAACGTTCATCAGGTACTGTAGATAGCGGGATGTCAACATGAGCATACATCGTTCGCGCATTAACACCAGTGTCTGTACGTCCTGCTCCGGTAATAGTAATTTCACATCTGCACAGCAACGACAGAGCATCTTCTATCGTCTGCTGCACACTTGAAGCGTTAGGTTGCCTTTGCCAACCGTGGAATTTCGCTCCGCGGTAGGCAAGGCGTATAAAGTATCGTTGCATCAAGCGTCAATAATTTTCAAGATAGGTATAGCCATAAAGACCCGAGCGATAATTATTTAGAAATTGCCTTCCCTCTTCCGGCGTTATGATGCCCTTCTTCATTGAAGAGGTGACCCACGATTCAACATTGCGCACAAGCTTACGCGGGCTATAATCCACATAATCCAACACATCAGCAACGGTCTCACCGTCAATAACCTGCTCAATCTCATATCCATCTTTATTGACACTGATATGAACAGCATTGGTATCACCGAAAAGATTGTGTAGGTCTCCGAGGATTTCCTGGTATGCTCCAACGAGAAAGACTCCTATATAATAATGCTCTCCCGATTTGACAGTATGAACAGGAAGTGCATACGACTCACCCTGCGGAGATACGAAATGCTGGATTTTACCGTCGGAGTCACATGTTATGTCCTGAATAGTAGCCCTGCGAGAAGGCTTTTCATCAAGACGCTGTATAGGCATAATGGGGAACATCTGGTCAATAGCCCAAGAGTCCGGTAGAGATTGAAACAAAGAAAAATTGCAGAAATATTTTTCAGGAAGCATTTTTGCAACTTTCCTCAATTCTTCAGGCGGATGCTTCATCGAACGTGTCATTTCAAAGACATCGCGTGCCACAGACCAGAACAGTTTCTCAATCTTGGCACGTGTAGGAAGGTCAAGCAAACCAAGACTGAAAAGGTCCAGAGCTTCTTCACGGATTTGTAATGCATCATGCCAGTCTTCAAATACACGGGAAGGATTTATCTTATCCCAGATATTATACAATTCTTGTGCGAGTTCATGTTCATTCTCGTCAACAGAATCATTGTCGTTCCATATAGGAAGCTGCGAGGTAGCAAGTACTTCGATGATTAGCACTGAGTGATGAGCCGTTAGCGAACGTCCGCTCTCGGTGATTATATCCGGTTGTGGTAAAGAGTTCTTTTCGCAGACATCAACAAGTGCCGATACAGAGTCATTTACATACTCCTGAATAGAATAATTCATAGAATTCTCACCGGAACTTGAACGAGTACCGTCGTAATCGACTCCTAAGCCTCCACCTATATCAACAAAATCTATCTTAAAACCGAGTTTGGAAAGTTGAGCATAGAACTGCATTGCTTCACGCAAGGCATTCTTAATACGCCGAATCTTGGTAATCTGACTACCTATATGAAAATGTATAAGTTTCAGACATCCGGTCATGTTGTGCTTGGTAAGAAAGTCAAGTGCATCAAGTAGCTCACTTGAATTCAAACCAAATTTACTTACATCACCTCCGGATTCCTCCCATTTGCCACTTCCCGAACTTGACAACTTTATTCGTATACCGAGATTGGGCGATATCTTGAGACGTTGTGCAACATCTGCTATCAATTTGAGTTCATGGGGTTTTTCAACCACCAACATTACACGACGTCCCATTTTCTGGGCCAGTAATGCAAGCTCTACATACTTATCATCCTTATACCCGTTGCATATAATAAGAGCATTATTATGAGCATTGATTGCCAATATGGCATGTAACTCGGGTTTAGAACCGGCTTCAAGTCCAATATTGTATTTATTGCCATGGCTTACAATCTCCTCGACTACAGGGCGCATCTGGTTTACCTTAATCGGATAGACCACAAAATTACGTCCTTTATATCCATATTCTTCGGCCGCTTTACGGAAGCAATTGGATATTTTCTGTATACGGTTATCCAATATATCAGGAAACCTCAGTAGTACGGGGGCAGACACATCACGTACCTGCAGTTCATCAAGGACATCTTTAATGTCCACACCCGGACAATCCTCACGCGGCGTCACCTGAACATGGCCTTCGTGATTGATTGAGAAATATTTCAGCCCCCAACCGGGAACATTATATAATTCGGCAGAGTCTTCAATTCTCCACTTTCTCATTTTTCGATATTGTTGTTAAGAGTGTTTATCAATTATTATATTAACCTTATGCTTCACGTCGCCCTAATAATTCTACAGTATCAGCATATATTTCAGTGATATTACGTCTTATGCCGGTTTTATCTTCCCAAACGCGGGTTCGTATTTTCCCCTCTACGTATATGAGCGACCCTTTGCGGATATAGCGCTCGGCAATCTGCGCATTACGTCCGGACATTACAATCGTATGCCATTCGGTACGCTCCATTTGTACGCCGGGCATACGTTCGTTGGTAGCAAGTCGCAATTGAGCTATAACCGCGTCTTTCTCCGGATAAGACATCTTGGGGTCAGCTCCGACATAACCGAGTAATATAGCTTTATTTACAGACATTTCTTCTTTCCTTTTTCTATATAATCTGGGCTTACTGCTTTCAGACGTAATCCGGTTTGCTCATGCAAGGCAAACAGAAGGTTCATTATATGTACTGCATCACCGGCACGACCACGCATCGACCCGTCTGAGAGAAGATTGACAGTAAGTGTATCAGGTGTTTTGCGACTCAGATTTATAAGACATTTTTGTGTTCCAAGAACTTCCGCTCTGTCCGGACACCGGTCGACAATAAAGGTAAAATTATGGTCGTCATATATTTCTTCAAAAATACGTCGGGCATCAGCGTCTGACAACTGACAAGGTAAAACTATCTCTGCCTCAACCCATGGACGCAGGTCATCACTGCGCCGCTCTACTTTGATATCAAGAGGCGATGAGAAACTTGTCTGTACTCTTGAAAGAAATGCTTCAATTTCATTTTGCATATCTTCAGGAGAGTCAGGGGTAAAACCTTTTGGTTGTGAGATTGTAAGACTGACACCCTGTCTAAGAAGAAGATTTAATGCAGGAGGATAAAGTCCTATAAGAGAAACTGATGCCTGTGGCGAAGGCAACACGGCGCATGTAGCCCCACGTACAAGGCCTTTACGGTTAACCTCAGAAAGTCCATACGGAAAATCTTGGGTTACAGGGGCATAATGTCTGCAATCGATAATTCTCAAATCCGATGTGGAATTATCAATAATATCCTGTCTGTTTATTTTTTCATCACATATAAAAACAACATCTACCTGCGAATAATCTATTTCAGACGAGAACACAGGGAGTGTCTCACCGACAAGGCCATAATGACAATCCGCAGGATTTTTACCGACACAATCATTATCATACAGATTGACAATTTTCGCATCCGTATGATTTATGAGCAGCCTAATTATGTCGCCGGCAATCATGGTCGATGCGCCGGCAATGGCGACTTTAATCATCCTTTGTTCCGAATTCTTAAATCAGCGTTAATTAAATAAAGCAAAGGTAGTATAAGATGCCGATATAATACAAATTTTCATCCATTTTTTATTAAAGCGTAAGATGACCAGATATTTATCAGGACAAATATATCAGGAAAATCCACGCTGCGATTGGCGGCGTATATCCTTTAACATTATGTTATTTCAGTATTGCACTGCCTATACCTCCGGACTGACGTAACTCGCCGCTTTGTTGTATCTTCTTACCGTAAGGTATTGTGTAAGTAAGCGTAAGTCTTATGATTCTTGATAAATCGGCATTCCATATTTCTGCATTTTCATCAAATCGTGGCGAATGGAATGTTGTTATGGCGTATCCATCGCGGTTAAACCAGTTGCGGAATTGAAATTCTACCTTGAAATCTCCCAATACAAAATTAAACATTAATCCATAGGTGCTTTTGTAACTTGTTCTCATGCCATCAGACCATGCATGAAGTTGTTTCTGTGGAGACTGATAAAACAACATAGCTGACCACTTATTGCGAGTGTATTGGGCATATATGCTCGCAAACACGAAATTCATCGACTGACCGTCGCAACCAGTCAGTACCACTCTCTGAGCTTGTCCGTTAGCGCGAAATGTCAGTGCATTGCCAAGTAGTCTCAGATTGGCTGAGAGCCATGCAGAGTATGAATGGGCATCACCACTGTTTATAGAGCGCCTTACAAGTCCTTCGACATTCGAAAGAGAATAAAATTCATACGCTTGTTTATTTGGATTTCCTTCATACTCCAGTGCGGCAGATAACGATAACTTATTTGTAGGGATATAGGTATACGAGGCAGAAGTTGAAACGAAAAGAGTATTCCGAAGATAAGGATTACCCTGAAGCCACATCAATTCATTGCTTTGGACAAGAGCTTCGTTTGCTGTTGAAGCCTGAGGATGCGAATTCCCCCACCAAGCGTCAATATTAGCGGAGTGTTTATCATTTATCCGATATTGAAGTTGTAATCCCAGACGTGGATTCCATTGTTCGAGCGCGTTAGTTCCATTGACACGACCGACCACATACGATGCACCTAATCGGGAATATAGACTCAGTCCGGACTGCCAGTTCTGCATGTATTCAAGAAACAGCATATTTTCCGACGAAAGCAATTTTTGTACACCAGCGTACGAACCAAAATATTCCGTATTATAAATAGTATTATATGTCATCAATGCGACCCTGAACGTATTGCCGTATGCAAATCTCTTTGAATATTGCAAATTAGCGACAGGTGCAAATATTTTCTCCTTGTTGTCATTGATTATGGGTGATAAATCTGACAGCTGATAAAAGGAATTACGTTTGGTATGACCGTACGAGAAATCCCAGGATGCAACAATCGAATTACCTTTAGGGAGTATAAACTGGTAGTATCCATTAATTTTAGGATATACTGATTGAGTAGAATTAATGTCGGAAGCTGAAGCATCCGGCAGTATGTCATTTGAAAACGACACCAACGAACCATACCGAACAATTGGCATGGCATTTCTCCCGAATGAAACTGTATGCTGAATATAGCTCACATCGCTGTTATAAGAGGCTCTTAACGAAGCCCATTGAGAGTTTGTACGCTGGAGATAATCGTTCCCCATAACCGCTTTCCGCAATATTTCGTCAAAGTGGCGACCTCCATATTCAATATCCCGGAAAGTCTGTTCTTGTGTTGTTATATTTCTGTTCTGATGTACCCATTCAGCACTCGTATTAACATCAAAAACCCACTTTTTATATACAAACTTTGAGTATACATCACCATTTATTCTATCATTTGCAAGCGTACGTCCCAACAATGACATCTTAGTGTATCCACCCCATTCATAATGAACCATTATGAAATTTACTACATGTTGTGCACTTTGAAAACGAGGGTCATCCGGATAGTTCAACACCTCTATACGCAACACATCTTCAGGGCGTAAACCTTGCAAATCCTGTGTCGTGGCAGGGACATAGTCTATGAACATAGTCACGTCTTTGCCTGAAATGGTTTTCACATCGGTTGCTCCAGGAGTTACGCTTAGTTGAGGTATTTGCATGTGCAAGAGTAGATTAGTGGCATCTATCGCATTCTTCTTCGTTTTCTTGTCGGGTATGTATTCTACACCGAATTTCACGATTCGTTGCGTTCTGCCTTCAACTACGACCTCGTCAAGTGTTTGTGCTTTAATTGAATCCGTCTCATCAGACTGGGCAATTGCTAATATGGGTGCAACAAGAAAAGCAAATATGACTATGATTTTTTTCATTCTGGGAGTTGTATCAGGTATTCCAGAGCGCAAAAATACACATATCCGAAATAAGAAACATCAACAAATGTTGAAAAACTCCACACTAAGGTTTTCAAAAACTTATAGTCAAAATTAGAGCATAACACTCAGACTTTTTCCTTGTCAAACGAATCAAGCATACTGTAACACACACAGCGTGATGATGCGTAACGGCCAAACTGGGCTGCTTTCATTTTGAAGCGTGATGCTTCACCGGCATTTTCGGCCAAAACAAAATGCATCGGAATAAATACCCCAACATCGAATGAATATAGGAAAATCTGAGCTCCTTCATAATAACCACTTCCAATTCGGGCATCGACCGGAAACAAAGCTGCCGAAAAACCAGTATGACCGGAATTAGAAATATCTTTTAATATCGCTTTATAATCACCTATCGCCTTATTTACCTCTTGAAGAGTTGACTCGTCACGCCAAGTCCACGCATTCAGGTCGCCTGCAAAAAAGATTGTCTTATCTTTATCACAACCATCGAGAGCCGTCAGAACATAAGAATTACCGATGTCGGTACTGTGGAATGCCTCAATTTTAATAATCCCGTCATTATAAATACCTCCGGCTCTAAGTTCACTTACAAGAGAGGAATCAATACGCCGGACACCTTTGTAATGTGTACCGTAGAAATATTTACGTGCTGCAATAACAGTATCCCGGCTCAATATAAAGCGTATATTTTCAAAACGATGCGCCCAACTGAAAATTTCTGGATTGTAATGGTCTTTATGATGGTGAGAGACAATTATGTAAAGCGGCTTGTTTGAGTCAATTTGAGAGAATAATTCCTCTTCTGTATGCCCTGCAGGCATCATCCAATAGTCAAATATTGCATTAAAACACGACGATTTGACTAAGAAAGTATCGTGATGTATGTAAATGATTTCCATATTATGGAAACGTTTGAAAGACAAAATTTATGATAAAAAACTAAAAACAGCGCTGAAATAATTGTAGGACAGGAAAAAAGTATTACCTTTGCACCGCTAAAGGGGACGAGTTCCCCAATGGACCTAATAATAATACAAACAGTAACAAAAAGTTTATGGCAACAAAAATCAGATTGCAGCGTCATGGCCGTAAAGGCTATGCGTTTTATCCAATCGTAATCGCCGATAGCAGGGCACCACGTGATGGTAGATTTATTGAAAGGATAGGTTCTTATAATCCGAACACTAATCCTGCTACAATAAGTTTGAACTTTGAGCGTGCTTTGTATTGGGTCGAGACAGGTGCACAGCCTACTGATACAGTACGCGCCATCCTTTCTCGCGAGGGTGTGATGCTGATGAAACACCTCCGTGGTGGTGTGAAGAAAGGTGCTTTCACAGAAGAGGAAGCTCAGCGTCGCTTCGATGCATGGAAAGCAGCTCACAACAAGGCTGAAGATGCTGTGAAGAACGCTTTGGAAGCTAAGAAGGCTGAAAAAGCAAGCCAGCGCCTGGCAGAAGAAATCGAGAAAAACAAGCAGAAAGGTGAGGCTGTAGCCAAGAAGAAAGCTGAACTGCTTGCCGCTCAGGAAGCTGCTGCAAAAGAGGCTCTTGAAGCAGAAAACGCTGAAGCCACAGCTGAAGAAGCTCAGGCAGAAGCTGCAGAAGCCGCAGAATAAAAACAGGCTAAGCATAACAAAAGACAAGTGTCTTTCCGCCAAATGGCAGAGAGACACTTTTTCTATATTGTCTATTATCGTTTTTATCTGCTGATTACAAATTACTGACTAAACAATACTGATGTCTCAATTGATTTTACTATCTTTGTAGACAATGTCTTCCAGACGAACATGACCAACTGGATGCATTGTTTTGTTAATCAGACACTAAATAGATGAAATCACGTATATTAGCATGGTTATTATTAGGAGCTGCCATCCTGGTCAGCCCAATGGTGACTGACTTATTCATACCGGAAGCCACAGCTGCCGAGGCAAACGCATCAAAGAGCAAAATAGGGAAAAACAGCAAGAACTCTAAAAACAAAAAAGCATCCAAAACAAATAAAAACAAAAATACAAAAAATAAAAAATCACGCAACAATCGCAAGTCTTCTTCGGCAAAATCTAATCATAAAACAAAGAAAGCACGCACATGGACTGCCAAACCGACTCCCGAAGCTGAAAAACCTCAGAATGATTCACTCACGCTGTGTATCAACCAGGCTGTATTAAAATGGATTCCTGAAAAACTTAATCCCGGAGGACTAAGGGTGAACTCCGTAAAACCAAATCCTGCGACTAAGGTCACGAGCGTGGGATTGAATGAGAATTTCACCTATCTGCCCGTGACGCAGGAATTAATCAGTGGACTTCAGCACACCGTGCGTGACGCTATGCCTGACACTCTGCGTGATTTCCGTATTGCTCTCAATGTTGGAACACGTCCTTTGTCCTATTACATTGCAACTATTGACAAACTACCCGAGAAATATCGTAAGAACACGCCATTCGTAAAAGCAAAAAATCCAGACAATATCGCACACAAAGGAATGGAGGGGGATATAGTGGCGTTATGGCCCAGTCATGGCAGGTACTTCAAAAATGGTGGTTGGTATTGGCAGCGCCCCATATTATTCCAGACTTTGGAAGATATATATACCTTAGGCTATATATATCCTTTCGTTACCCCGATGATAGAAAACGCCGGCGCATACGTCATGTTACCTCGAGAGAGAGACCCGAGTCATATAGAAGTCATCGTTGATAACGACGTTAATGATGGAGGGGAACTATTCTCACAAACATATTACAAGGAAATATCGGCCGATACTAAATGGGAAACGGGAGAAGAAGACGGTTTCATCTACGACCTTAAAGATTTCCGGGATACTGAAAATCCTTTCGAGGTCGGTACATATCGACAGACATCAACTATTACCGCAGGCATGCCTTCGATTGCTGCCTGGTACGCAGATATTCCTGAAGACGGCAGCTATGCGGTATATGTAAGTTACAAATCACTTCCGACCTCTACTACCGATGCACTATATACAGTCAATTATTCAGGTGGAACGAAAGAGTTTATTGTCAATCAAACCATGGGTGGAAGCACATGGATTTATCTCGGAACATTTCCACTTGACAAAGGCTATAGCGATAATGTTCCTGTTGTCACACTATCTAATAAATCCGCCACTGCTGGTCGCATCATTACAGCTGATGCTGTCAAAATAGGAGGAGGAATGGGTAATATAGCAAGGAGCAGCCGTCGGTCAGACATATATTATGACCCTTCAACTCCCGACCAGGAGGAAGACTCGGCAGTCAATGCCGAGGCGAGTGAAGAAACTGATGAAAGCGACAACGCCACTCCTACTGACCAGGGCGAAGATGAAAACGACTCGGTTGATGAAGAAGAACCTGTTGCTGCAGCATCACAACCACAACCTGCCGGAAAAGCTCCGGTTTTTACTACCTCCGGTTTACCCCGTTACCTCGAAGGTGCTCGCTACTGGTTACATTGGGCCGGTTTCCCCGAAGAAGTGTATAGTCCTTACCACGGTACAAACGACTACAAAGACGACTATACATCAAGAGGCATTTGGGTTAATTATCTTGCCGGAGGCAGCCGTGTGCTTCCAGACAACGACGGTCTTGGCATACCGGTTGACGTAGTTCTTGCCCTTCACTCTGACGCAGGAAAACGTAATGACGACAGTATCGTAGGTACTTTAGGAATATATTACACTCAAGGAGGAGATAAATATGAAGACGGAACGCCACGAATCAATTCACGCATTCTGACCGATATGGTAATGAGGCAGATTACCGGCGATATCCGTCAAACCTTCGAACCCAACTGGACAAGGCGTTCGATGTGGGACAAATCATACGTGGAGGCTCGTGTCCCTGAAGTCCCAACTACTCTCATCGAACTTATGTCACATCAGAATTTTGGAGACATGCAGTATGGACTTGACCCTGCATTCCGCTTCCTTGTAGGGCGTGCAATATACAAAGCCCTTGCACGCTTTGTAGGCGAACGCAAAGGACGCGAAGTCATAATACAACCTCTTCCCGTCAAGGACTTCAGCATCAAACGTCAAGGCAAAGGCAAATACCGTCTGTCATGGAAACCGACCCAGGACAAGTTGGAGCCTACAGCACGGCCGACCAAATACATCGTTTACGAGCGCTCGGAAGGGGTACACGGATTTACAAAAGTAGGAGAAACAAAATCCACTAATTTTGATGTTGTTGTCAAGGACAATCATATTCATAGTTTCAAAATTGTAGCGGCCAATGAAGGTGGCATGAGTTTCCCGAGCGAAATCCTTGCGCTGAGAGAGGCATCCGACGGTAAAACACCTATTTTGATTGTCAATGGTTTTACACGAGTATCCGCTCCCGGACATTACAGTAGCGACGGAAACGCAGGATTTGATACAGCGGTTGATTTCGGAGTACCATACGGATATGACCTTTCATACGCCGGCGCACAATATGAATTCCGGCGCAATTCCGGCGATAGGTTCGGCCAGAGTTCAAGCAATAAAATAGGCACACCGGTTGCGGGCAATACTTTTGATTTCGTTGCACTTCACGGCGAAGCCATTGCATCGGCTGGTCAGGGCTTTGTTTCCTCAAGTGTCGGAGCAGTGGAAAGTGGTGCAGAAAACCTACGTGATTACAAGATTGTCGACCTCATTCTCGGACGCCAGAAAGCAACCGTAACAGGAAAAGGTAATACCGGAGTTCGATTTCGCGCTTTCCCTGAGAAACTCCAAAATCAGCTTAAAGATTTCATGAAAAGAGGAGGAGACCTTTTGGTCAGTGGTGAATATATTGCGTCCGACCTTACCGGTGAATTTGCCAATGACAGAGACAGAGACTTTGCCTCAAATGTCCTGAGGGTTGAAGCAGAGCCGGCAGACAGCACAGGACGGGCTGTAATAGAACCTACATCGGAAACGGCTTCATATTTCGGACTGTCATTCGTACCATATAACGATGCTGTCGACTCTCATTATTACATAGTTCAGCATCCTGACAGGCTTGTCGCTTCAGAAGGAGCACAGGCAGAACCACTACTCACATTCAGCGGTTCTGAACAAACAGCGGTTCTGGGCATACGTGATGGTAAAAGCCGTCGTATAATCATGTCTGTTCCTTTTGAATCAATCACAGACCCAGACAAGCGTAAAATGCTGATGAAAGAATTTATCAATTATTTAGAACGATAAAATGAAGATTGCCGAGATACAAAAATTTAAGAACATAGATACTCTTATACGTTTTGCCGCGTCAGAAAATACGGGTACTATCATCCCTGTCCTTATCAAAGATATGGAGATACGTCCGCATTTCAATACATTGGGACGTATGGCTCAGATTCTTGCCGATACATGCAGTGGAATGGTCTACAGCCATTACAATGATATAACACCTGACGGTATAGAACCTCACCCAACGTGCAGATACCAGCGTGGAAGCTTGAGGGATGATTTTGATTTCGGGCCATTAGTAATGATAAACCGAGATGACCTCTTGAGAGTATCGGATACTACCGACGTATCCTCTGGATATGCCGACGGTGGATGGTATGCTCTCCGCCTCGCACTTGCAGAAGAAGCAGGTCTGACGCATATTCCTGAATATCTGTATTCGGCGGCTAAAACGGACTATCGAGACTCTGGAGCAAAACAACATGATTACGTCGACCCGCGCAATCGGGACTATCAGCGAGATATGGAGAGCGCACTCACTGCACATCTTCGCCGCATAGGAGGTCTTGCTCCAATAAAGAAACACGATATTGACCCTACTGTCGGCACTTTCCCTGTGGAAGCATCGGTAATAATACCGGTACGCAATCGCGCAGCAACTATCCGCGAGGCAATCAACTCGGCACTCGCACAGAAAACTGATTTCAAATTCAATGTGATTGTAATTGACAATGCAAGCACAGACGGCACACGTGAAAAAATATTAGCATATAATGACCCGCGTGTTATACCCCTGATGATTGATGCAGCGACCGGTTTGCGTATTGGAGGCTGCTGGGACACCGCTATTTTCAGTGAACACTGCGGTCGTTTTGCCATACAATTGGATTCGGATGATATATATTCGGCATCAGATACATTGCAACGCATCGTAGACAAATTTCGTTCAGATAGATGTGCTATGGTCATAGGTTCATATCTAATGACAGACTTCGACCTCAAGGTCATACCTCCAGGCTTGATAAGTCATGACGAATGGACGGATGATAACGGAGCAAACAATGCACTCCGCATCAATGGACTTGGTGCACCAAGAGCATTCTATACACCATTACTAAGAAAATATCCACTTCCTGACACAAGCTATGGAGAGGATTATGCCGCAGGATTGAGGTTTAGCCGCGACTACAAAATCGGCAGGATTTATGAGCCTGTCTATTTTTGCAGACGCTGGAGTGGAAATTCAGATGCAAACCTTCCTATAAAGGCAATAAATGACAACAACGACTATAAAGATTTCTTACGCACCGTAGAACTGGAAGCACGTATCAGAATTAACCACACCAATGAAAGAAAGGATTGATGTAAGACACCTAAGGGAGTTTGTCAAGACTGAACGGGCGACATGGTCTACTGCAGACAATAATTACAAAGCGCTCGACAAAGTTATCACCCGTTGTATAGGAAATGTTACTATCCAATACAATCCGGCACGTGAAGTATCAACCGGAGCTTCTGTAAAAGCGTCTGACATAAGTCACCGGACTTGCTTTTTGTGCAAGGACAACCGACCGACTGAACAACATGCCTTACCCTTGACTGAGGAATATGAAATTCTCCTCAATCCGTTTCCTATATTTCGTGAGCATTTCACCGTCAGTCATGTAAAACATATTGCACAGAAGAGCGACCTTTCAGATATGCAAAAATTTTGCCTTGCGTATCCTGACTATATGGCTTTCTACAATGGTGCTTCAAGCGGTGCTTCGGCTCCAGACCACAGACATTTTCAGGCTACTCATCGCTCAGACCTCAATCTTATCTCACGTATAAATACTGCATATTCAAAAATGATTTCAGCACGAAACCCTGTCATTTTTGGAGATTATGGAGTGGGGATGTTTGTTGCCGATGCTGAAACGCCCGAGGAATTATCAGGTCTTAACCGCCTATGTGGCCTAAATCCGAGTACCTCGCAGCCCGATAGCGCATTGCGCAACATATTGATGTGGAAAATGAACGGGAACGCAGTGCGTGTTGTGGTTATACCGCGCAGAGCACACCGTCCGGCTTTTTACGGAACTGGAGATTCCCAAAGACTCGTGAGTCCGGGAGCAATAGACATGGCAGGACTTATCATAACCCCTCGGAAAAAAGACTTTGATGAACTTACACGTCAAGATATTGACACTATATATTGCCAGACCGGATATTCAACAGACGAACTGACAGATATAGGGAAATATATGATATGAGAAGCCTACCAAAAATATCTGCAGAACCGACCATTACCATAGGATTATGCCCGGAAAATGAGGGGCGCATTATCCAGACTCCCGACGGTCTAAAACTTGAAGGATTCAAAATAGGGCGCGGTTTCCATTGGACACAGAAGCGCACGATAACACTTGAGGGTAATCTATTCAGTAAAAACGGCATCCTATTGTTAGAGTTACCGTTGGAAAGATATATCACGAGCGTAATAAGCAGCGAAATGAACCCTCAGGCCTGCCGTGAGTTTCTAAAAGCACATGCTATCATCTCCAGAGGATGGGCACTTGGTAAGGTTATGCATCTACACCATGCGGGAGGTGGGCAGACAAAAACAGACGAACAGATAACAACATGGACTGATACAGATGCACATCATGGTTTCGATGTATGTCCTGATGACCATTGCCAACGTTTTCAAGGCTTCGACATAACTAATGAAAAAACACATGAAGCTGTTGCTGCAACACGTGGCATTGTTTTGACAAATCATGATGGAGAATTGACCGATGCACGCTTTTCCAAATGCTGTGGCGGCCGTACGGAAGTATTCTCGACATGTTGGCAAGATATATACTACCCTGAGATGACCTCCGTAGCCGACCCATATTGCGACCTCTCAAATCTTACGAAAGAGGAAAGACATAAACTCCTACAAAACATAATGAAAGACTACGATGCCGCTACCACCGATTTCTTTCGATGGGAACGTATCGTATCACCGAACCTCATCAACAACCGATTAATCGAGATATTCAATCGAGATTTAGGAGATATTAAAGAAATGAGTGCTGTTGAGCGTGGTCCTTCAGGACGTATCAAACACCTGCTGATTACAGGCACTAAGGGTCGACTGCTATTAGGTAAAGAGTTGGCAATAAGACAAGCACTCTCTTCGGATTGCCTGTATAGTTCTGCTTTTGAAATAATACGTGACAACGAGGCATTCATATTGCGAGGCCGAGGTTGGGGACATGGTGTCGGACTCTGCCAGATAGGAGCTGCGCGCATGGCGCATGAAGGAGCGACCTACAAAGAAATACTTAATCATTATTATCCAGGCGCTATACTTACAAAGTTTTATGAGTAATACTACTTCATATAAATCAAACCGTCAGTTCAGTCCATGGAGTTGGATACCAGGACTATATGTTGCGGAAGGACTCCCCTACTTTGCCGTTAACGTTATAACGGTACTGATGTATACGAAAATGGGTATACCTCTGGAGCAAATGGCCTATTACACTGGCTGGCTCTATCTTCCTTGGGTAGTCAAACCCTTCTGGTCGCCTTTTGTCGATATTCTGCGTACAAAACGCTGGTGGATATTAGCCATGCAATTCGGACTCGGACTTACTATGGCGGCCATTGCATTTTTACTGCCGGCGTCTTTCTTTTTCTCTGCCACTTTGGCCGTATTCTGGCTTATGGCATTCTTTTCCGCCACACAGGACATTGCTGCCGACGGTTATTATATGCTCGCATTAAGCGCACATGAGCAGGCTGCATACGTAGGCATCCGCAGTACATTCTACCGAATTGCATCTGTCATAGGTCAAGGTGCACTCGTAGTTCTTGCCGGAACAATCGAAATGCGCACAGGCGATATACCATTCTCTTGGAGCGTTGTATTTGCTGTACTCAGTATCTTTTTCTTCCTCATAGCAATCTACGATATGCGGATGCTGCCCAGACCTGCAACAGATGTTCAGAGACATGAACATACAGCTAAAGAGTTGATTCACAATTTCGGTATGACGTTCGTTCAGTTCTTCCGTAAGCCACATATCGTTCCTGCATTGGCATTCATGCTTCTCTACAGATTGCCTGAAGCTATGCTCATCAAGCTCGTACAACCGTTTTTAGTAGCGACACACAGTGAAGGAGGACTCGGGCTCTCGACAACCGAAGTGGGATTTGTCAACGGAACTGTAGGAGTTATCGGTCTACTTGCAGGAGGTATTGCAGGAGGATTATGCATAGCACGCTATGGTTTACGCAAGATGCTTTGGCCCATGGCACTCAGTCTGACCTTACCATGCGTAATATATTGCTGGCTTGCCATGGAATTACCCTCTTCACTCACAGCCGTGAATGCAGGCATATTCGTTGAACAGTTCGGCTATGGATTTGGCTTTACCGCCTACATGCTCTACCTTATATACTTCTCACAAGGTGAGAACAAGACTTCTCATTATGCATTCTGCACTGCTTTCATGGCGCTTGGCATGATGCTGCCAGGCATGGCAGCCGGTTGGATTTTCCGACAGTTAGAGACATTGAATCTTTTCGGGATTGCCGGGCCTCAAGGATATATTAACTTCTTCTGGTGGATTATGGTGTGCAGTCTTGCTACTTTTGCCGCCTGCCTAATGGTAAAGATTGAACCTGGTTTCGGGCGTAAAAACAGATAGCATTAAAAATGTTTTTTTGCTATCTTTGCGAAATATTATATCTTCCTTTCCTACACGATGAGCCAAATCAACATTATAGCAGATGCAGGGTCGACTAAAACCGACTGGATTGTTACAGATATATCCTGGCACGTGTTACGCCATGTATCGGGACAAGGTATCAATGTCATGCAACTGTCGGAAAGTGAGCTTAAGGCTCAACTGACAGATTTACAGAAAGAGCTCAAAATGAATGGCAAAGATATAAATGCTGTCTATTTTTATGGCGCCGGCTGTACATCCGGTGCGGTCAGCACCCGTACATCTGAAATACTCAAGTCTGTATTCAGAGCAAATAAGACAGAGGCATATTCAGACATGCTTGGTGCCGCAAGGGCTCTTTTCAGCACAGGAAGCGGAATAGCATGTATTCTTGGAACAGGTTCTAATTCATGCCTTTACAACGGTGCCGGCATAGTGCGCAATGTCCCTCCATTAGGATATATTTTAGGAGATGAAGGAAGTGGTGTACGTCTGGGCCGGCGTCTGATAGCCGACATTTACCGGGGAATATTACCTCGCACGCTGCAAGAACACTTCGAAGCACATACCCAACTGACACTTGACGATATATACAAGGGTATATATCGCTCATCAAATCCACGCGAACTTTTATCTTCAGTTGTACCCTATCTTGCAGCATATCATGAAGAAATTAAAGAGTACAATAAACTGGTTCTGGATGAATTCAACCTTTTCTTAAATCGTAATGTCGCCTTATATCCTGAAGCCAAAGAACTCTCCGTAGGATTTGTCGGTGGAGTTGCTGAAGCATTCTCGGGCATATTGGCAAAAGCTTGCAATTCTTGTGGTGTCAGGCTCAACAGAATATGCAGACGCCCGATTAACGATTTACTAACATACCACTCACAATCAAGATGAATTTTTTCAAAAAAATACTGAGCGGCATGTTGTTGCTTGCCACAATCATGGGGGCAATAACTACATCTTCAGCCGCAGAGCCGATAGTTCTCGAGCCATTATTCAAAGTTCCTGATGTACCTCCTGAGTATGAAGACCTGAACCATCGCAGCAATTATCTGATGACGAACTATTGGCGCAACATGGATTTTTCGCAAAAGTCGGTAGACCAGTACAGACTTAATGAAGCTGTATATGTCTACCTCGTTCCGATGCAATGGGCGTCTGTCGACATTACCGATAAGTCCATGGATGAACTCCTGAAAAAACTCAAAAAGAACCCCGGATTGCTCCTGCAATTTGTGAAAGCCATGGAGGAAACATGCTATGGTGAACGTGCTCGCATTGCTGCCGACCGTATCTACTTGAGGGCTATTGACGTCATGCTGGCCAACAAAAAAATAAATGAACTACGAAAAACACGCTATCGGTTGCAGCGCACACGTATTGCAAATAGTCTTGAAGGAGACAAGCTTCCGTCTTTCGACTATACCGACCGCTATGGAGTTGCTAAGAAGTTCGATGCCGCAGGAAAACCGTCGATTGTAGTATTTGGCTATCCCGATTGCGACGATTGTCATATCGTAACGCTTAACCTCAGTGCTAATTCCGCTACGACAGAAGCCATTGGTCAAGGACGATTGGGAATGTACTATATTATCCCCGACGCCGACGATGAGACATGGCGGAATGCTGTGGTCGATTATCCTGCTCAATGGGAAATAGGGGCAGCCTCAGAACTTGAAGATATTATTGACATCCGGCGTCGTCCTTCAATATTTCTTCTTGATGCGGAAGGAAGAATAGCTGCAAAAAACGTATCACTGAATGATGCTGTCAACGCAGCAAAAGCAGCCAACGCTTTAGCTATAAATTAAACCATACACCACATGTTTACCCTGATAAAACACTTATATTATTGGTCAACCGGATATTCATATACACACCTTGGAAGACTTTTCCTGCGACTTTTTGCAGGAGTGATGCTTCTTCAGTTCGGAGTGCGCCAATGGATTAATTTCGAAGCGTGTTCACTTGAATTTCCGTCGATACTCGGTTTAGCACCGGAAGTAGGATTGACTATCTTGGTATTTATCGAGATTTTCTGCTCATTCTTCATCATGTGCGGCTTTCTTACACGCCTGATGACGTGTCCTCCATTAGTCGCAATGATTATAGCAGAATATTACTTGCTTAATATGTCAGCTCCCACTGCACCGTATGAGTTGACATGGCAAAATCCTGCATATCTTCCCATGATGTTCATAGGAATATACTTTTTTATCCTGCTTGTCGGACCGGGCAAAATTTCTGTGGATTATTTTCTCTCATTGCATTTCATTCATTCAGACGACGGAGAAGAATCTGACGAACTTGAAGAGGTATAAACAATGAAGATAGCAGTTCTTATCTCAGGCGGCGTTGACAGCGCGGTAGCCGTAGACATATTGAGCCGTTCAGGCCATGACCTGACATTATTTTACATACGCATAGGAATGGATGACGGACGTGGAGATTGTGCTGCCGAAGAAGATATCGAAATGTGCACACTCATTGCACATCGCTATGGACTTCCGCTGCGAATAGTCACGCTCCAGGATGAATACTGGGACAATGTCATGCAATATGCACTCGACACTGTTCGCTCCGGTCTCACACCGCATCCTGATATGATGTGCAACAAAATAATAAAATTCGGTTTCTTTCAGGAGCGCTGGGGCAAAGACTTCGACATGACTGCCACCGGTCATTATGCCTCAATCAAGGCAGTAAATGGGCTGAAATACCTCGCGACAGCCTCCGACCCTGTGAAAGACCAGACTGACTTTCTCGCACAGATTTCATACTCTCAGCTTGACAGGCTGATTTTTCCGCTCGGTGACATTCCCAAAGAAGAAGTACGGCGTATGGCTCTTGAGGCCAATCTGCCCAATGCCACCCGAAAAGATTCGCAAGGTATATGTTTTTTAGGCAAGATTGATTATGCCGAATTTCTTAAACGCGAGCTTGGTGAACGGCCAGGACCGGTCATCGAGATTGAAACGGGTAAGAAAATAGGTACGCACAGAGGCTACTGGTTTCACACCATTGGCCAACGCAAGGGTTTGGGATTGAGCGGCGGACCATGGTACGTAGTAGGCAAAAACGTGCGCGACAATGTAATATTCGTATCAGGAGGATATGATACAGCGCGCCAGTATGGGCGTGAACTCAATCTTGAAAGCATGCATTGGATTACGCGAAACCCGATGGAAGGTAATGACGAAATACGCGTGACATTCAAGAACCGACATACACCACATTTCGCATCAGGTACACTGCGCCGACTACCAGAAGGAGACTATCTCCTGACTTCAGATGAAGATATACAGGGTGTGGCACCCGGGCAATTCGCGATAATCTATGACACTGAAAAGACTCTATGTCTGGGCAGCGGAATGATTATAGCCCAACCACGCAAACGACACCGAAGCAAAAAAGCTCCACAATCATGAACAAAAGAATACTTATGGAAGTAGCGGGCGTGACATCCAACCGTCTTGGAACTGGAATTTACGCACTCATACTCAGAGAAGTCGGTGCGACCCGGTGTATGCCCATAATCATTGGAAACGCAGAGGCTCAATCAATACAATGTTGTCTTCAGCATATCATCCCTATCCGACCGCTGACTCACGACCTTATGGCCGACATGCTGACCATGCTTGGAGGCACACTCATAGAAGTATATATCTATCGTCTGCCGGACGGTATTTTTGCAGCCAATATCAGCATAGACCTTGGCGAAAAAAGACAGACAATAGATGCCAGGTCGTCAGATGCTGTCGCGCTGGCCTTAAGGCTCGATGCCCCTATATATACATCTTCCGAACTCCTCGATTCAGCAGGTTTCTATCCGGCCGATTCTGAACAGACGCAAACTGCAGATGACACCCGGAAACCCGAGACATCTCCTGAATCGGAATCAGACGAGCCAGAAGAAGAACAAGATGAAGAACTTCGGCTGAAAATCCTCGAGATGACAGTCGTAACATTCAATGATGATGCACTACTCGGACTTCTCGACAATGCTGTAGCACGCGAAAATTACCGCGAAGCCGGTATCATCAAGCGGGAACTTGACCGTAGAAACTCCAGCAACCACGATGCGCTATGAACTGAGAGTCATACGATTCTTGTTTTCGATTGTTAGCCTTGTGCTAATGGTCTTATTGGCAGCATGTAACTCCACACGACATCTACCTGCGGGAGAGACACTTCTTGACCGCATAAGTATCATATCGTCAGATTCTGACGGTAATGACCGCGTGGAAACAGCAACCCTTGTCAATTACGTCAGGCAACAACCGAACCATAAAATATTATGGTCAACCAAATTTCAGCTGGGGGTATATAATCTGAGTGGCCGCGACTCGTCAAAATGGTACAACAGATGGATACGACGTCTTGGCGAGCCACCGGTGGTCTACGACTCTCTGCTTACATCCCAGTCGACTCTACAGCTTCGTCAGGCACTCGTCAATCTTGGATATCTTGATGCCGATGTTGATGCAAAAGTAACCACAGACTCAGCAAAAAGAAAAACCACGGTTGAATATGTCCTTAATCCGGGACGACCGCACACTATAAACAATATTGCCTACAAATTTCCAAATCAACAGATAAAGGATTTGCTGTCCGATTCGTCAATCAAAATAATCCGACCTGGCGTTAGGCTTGACCGCAATATGCTTGACGCACAACGTGAAATAATGGCAACACGCCTTCAGAATAAAGGCTATTATAATTTCACGAAAGAAAATATAACGTTTCTGGCTGACACTACAGAAGGAAGCCTGACGACCGACCTGACAATCGTAGTACGCCAATCTGAGCCACCGTCCTCTGACTCAGGTTATGAACTGCGCGACCAATATATAGTCCGTCGTGTGGTTGTCATTACCGATTATAATCCGGACACTATGACAGATTTAAGAAATGTTGTAGCCTCCGACACTCTCAACTATCGCGGCCTGACAATTCTGTATGGACACAACCGATACTTGCGCCCGGGTATAATTGTAGATAATTGCCGTATCCGACCATTTGCGCTCTACTCGTCGGACGATGTTGAACAGACCTACGAATCATTTGCAAGATTGTCCATACTCAACTTCATAAATATTAAGTTTTTGCCCGGGGGTGAATATGACGGCTCCCCCACTCTCGACGCATATATTCTTCTTACACCCGGAAAATCGCAATCAGTATCCCTCGAACTTGAAGGAACAAACTCGGAAGGAGACCTCGGCATAGCAGCCGGAGTGACATATACTCATCGCAATATCGGACATGGCTCAGAGACCTTCACCACAAAATTCCGCGGAGCATACGAAAGTTTGTCCGGCGACCTTGAAGGCCTAATAAACAACCGTTATATGGAATATTCTGCCGACATAGGCCTGACATTTCCTAAATTCAAATTCCCATTCCTTAGTACTGGATTCAAACGCAAAATCAGGGCAACTACACGTGCACGCATGTCGTTAAACTATCAAGAACGGCCTGAATATACCCGTGTCATAGCCACTGCAGGCTGGCAATACCTCTGGAGCAGGAAGAACAATCGCATACGGTACACCCTGACACCTATCGACATCAACTATGTGTACTTGCCCAGGAGTACCAACAATTTCATCGATGAAATAGCCCCCGATAATCCTCTGCTAAGATACTCGTACGAAGACCACTTTATAATGCGTTTGGGAGGTACGTTCTACTACACCACCAAACGTGATGCCAATCCTTACCGGTCTTCTCATAATCGAAATGTATCTACGGTGCGCGTCAACGCCGAAACGGCAGGAAATCTCCTCTATGCCATAAACAACATAATAGAGCACCGCTCGAACGCAAAAGAAAACCCTTACAAAGTATTCGGCATTCGATATTCGCAGTATGTCAAAGCGGAAGCCGACTACTCTTTCAGCCATGAGTTCGACACCCGAAATTCACTCGCATGGCATGCTAACCTCGGTATTGCCTATCCCTACGGAAACTCATGGGCTGTTCCTTTTGAGAAACGCTTCTACGGAGGTGGTGCCAATGGCGTAAGGGGATGGGATGTACGAACTCTCGGCCCGGGGTCATATACTGGTACTAACTCAGTGAGCGACTTCATTAATCAATGTGGTGACATCTGTTTGGACACCTCGATTGAATACCGTGCAAAATTGTTCTGGGTTATTGAACTCGGACTCTTCGTTGACGCCGGCAATATTTGGACTATCCATAATTATCCTAATCAGCCGGGCGGCATGTTCAAATTCAACCGTTTTTACCGCGAAATAGCAGCTGCCTACGGACTTGGACTACGTTTCGATTTCACATACTTCCTCCTCCGCTTCGACATGGGTATGAAAGCACATAACCCTGCTCGCGGTGCTGAGCCATGGCCTATTATCCACCCTCGCTGGGGACGTGACTCAAGTTTCCATTTCTCGATTGGCTATCCTTTCTGACAACACATATAATCATGAATGAAATAAAAAAATATGTAATTTTCGACCTTGACGGCACACTGCTCAACACGATAACCGACCTCGGTGTCTCATGCAACCATGCTCTCGAAAAATGCGGCTATTCACCCAGACCGCTTGCCACATATCCCTTCCTTGTGGGCAACGGCGTACGAAAACTCATTCAACGCCTACAGCCCGACCTCAACGATGCGGGCATAGACAAGCTGCTTGAAGCATTCATGACATATTACGACCGACACTGCACCGACCATACCACCCCTTACCCCGGTATTCCCGAGTTACTTCACACCCTCAACGACAATGGGGTCAAACTTGCTGTAGCCTCAAACAAATATCAGGAAGCTGTCGATAAAATCATATCTCACTTTTTCCCTGACATACCGTTTGCCGCTGTGTTGGGTCAGAACGATTTGCGCCCTGTGAAGCCAGACCCCTCAATCATATTTGCAGCACTTAACAGATGTCCTACACCAAAATCCAATGTACTCTATTGCGGCGATTCGGGTATCGACATCGAAACGGCACGCAGAGCATGCGTAGATTCTGTTGGTGTGACCTGGGGCTTCCGTCCAGTGTCAGAACTACGGCAATACTTTGCAACACATATCGTTAGCTCTCCACAAGAGATTGAGCACATAGTACTCCAAAAATAAAATTTGAAAAAAATCTCAAAAATACTTTGGATATTAAGATAAAAGCAGTACCTTTGCAGTCGTAAAACATGGCGAATTAGTGTAGCGGTTAGCACGCCACCCTCTCACGGTGGAGACTCGGGT
>CAYVNJ010000012.1:0-30940 GCA_964452865.1 uncultured Sangeribacter sp.
GCACGCCACCCTCTCACGGTGGAGACTCGGGTTCGAGTCCCGGATCGGCTACCACAAAGCCTCTGATTCAAGAAATCGGAGGCTTTTGCTTTATATTATGCCCATGCGATGGCTAAAGCCACCGCCCGGTAAAAGAGAAAGGACACACAATTTCAAACCTTTAATATAAGGGAAGGAGAATTTGAGGGAAGGAGAATTTGAGGGAAGGAAAACTTGAGGTAAGGAAATTAAGGAAGGAGAATTTTAGGATTTTAAGGGAATAAAAAATATCCTCTGGAGCGGCTCCAGAGGATATTGATTCTGTATCAGTATTGATTCTGTATCAGTATTGATTCTGTATCAGTATTGATTCTGTGTCTTTTAGAAAGAGCTGATTAGCAGGGAAGTGCTGCGTTGGTCTTCTTCACGGCAGCTGCGCTGGCCTCGAAGAGTGCCTTCTCCTCTTCGTTGAGGTCGAGCTCGATGATCTTCTCGATGCCACCCTTGCCGAGTACGCAAGGAACACCGATGCAGAGGTCGCTCTGACCGTATTCGCCTTCAAGGAGTGCGGAGCAGGGGATGATGGCCTTCTGGTCGTGGATCACAGCCTCAACAACCTCAGCTGCTGCAGCACCGGGAGCATACCATGCAGAAGTGCCGAGGAGCTTGGTGAGTGTGGCACCGCCCACCATTGTGTCGGCAGCCACCTTGTCGAGCTGCTCAGCGGGGATGAAGTTGGAAACGGGGATACCGCGCAGAGTAGCGAAACGCTTCATGGGGATCATTGTAGTGTCGCCGTGGCCACCGATAACAAAGCCTTCCACCTCATTGGGATTTGCGTTGAGGGCGAGGCTGAGATAGTATTTGAAGCGGCTGCTGTCGAGGGCGCCACCCATACCGATGATACGGTTTTTGGGCAGACCGGAGGTCTTGTGGATGAGGTAGGTCATTGTGTCCATGGGGTTGGAAACGCAGACGATGACAGCATCGGGGCTGTATTTGAGAACGCTCTCAGTCACCTGCTTCACGATACCGGCGTTTACACCGATGAGCTCCTCGCGAGTCATGCCCGGCTTACGGGGGATACCGGAAGTGATGACAACGACGTCGCTGCCGGCAGTAGCCGCATAGTCGTTGGTGACACCTTTGATGCGGGTGTTCATGTCAAGGAGGTTGGCTGTCTGCATCATGTCCATGGCTTTGCCTTCGGACACACCTTCCTTGATATCAATCATTACAACCTCGTCGGCTACCTCGCGGATGGCCATTACATTGGCTGCTGTTGCGCCTACGTTGCCGGCGCCAACTACTGTTACTTTTGACATTGTGTATAGTTTTTTAGGGTATTTTTATTGGTGTAGCAAAATTAAGAAATATTTGTCACGTGCCAAAATAATATTATCACTACCTGACCGATGTGTTAATTCACAGCTCGAATGTGTTTTTGCAACCGCAGGGGGTGACTTCTATTTCTATGGTCGGGTGCTGGATGCCACCTTCAAGCGCTACTCCTTTTATTGCTGCAAGAGTGTTGTCTTCATTATCTCTCCTGTCTATCACAACATGCGCGGTCATGGCATTGGTTGTGGTGCTCAATGCCCACACATGTATGTGATGAATTGACCGTACATGAGGTAGCGCCTCTATATTGGTCATCAACCTATCGATATCTATATCTTCGGGAACGCCGTCAATCGACAGACTGAGACTTTCTTTGAGCATGTGCCAGGTTGAAACAAGAATGACTGCGGCGATAACCAGAGAGATAATCGGGTCGATTAGGACAAAACCTGTCAAAGAGATGATGATGCCGGCTACGACGACACCCAGGGAAACGAGAGTATCGGCAGCCATGTGGAGGAATGCTCCGCGTACATTGAGGTCATGCTTCTGGTCTTTCATCAGCATCCACGCAGTCAGACCGTTGACTATTATTCCCACACCAGCTGTCCAACTGACGAGTGAACCATCTATGGGTTCCGGGGTTTGTATTTTGTGTATGCTTTCGACTATTATTATTCCCACTGCTACAAGCAGTATGACTGCATTTAGCAATGCTATGAGAATTGTTGCCTTCTGATAGCCGTAAGTATACTTGTGATTGGCAGTTGCACTGGCCAGCTTGAAACCGATGAGTGTAAGGACGAGCGAAAAGACATCACCGAGATTATGCCCTGCGTCAGAAACGAGTCCGAGGGAATCGCCGTATATACCGATGCCTGCTTCAATGACCACATAGAGCATATTGACAATGATAGCCCACACCATGATTTTGTTCATGGTTTCGGGCTGGTGGTGATGAGAGTGATTATGGTTGTGGCGATGATGTTTCTCTGAAGACATTATGTCGTTTTTTTATCTTGTTTTATTCGCCAAAATTATCATGTTATGAGTGCAACAAAGTGTCAAAATTTAATATTCGCATTTATTTTAATCTACCGACAGGATGCCGAGCCCCTGACGTATTATTTCTGTTGAGCCGTCGCGGCAATCAACTACAGTGCTTGGCGTAGTAGTCAGATGATTTTCGGTTAATAGTAGCTCGGCCGTATGCTCATATGGCATGGCTGCAATTTCCGGGTCATCTCCGGCCAACTCTTCGTCATAATCAAGGCTTGCGCTCAACATAGGGTTGCCCAGAGCCTCCACAATGGAGCGGGCAGTCGCATTGTCAGGAATACGTATGCCTAATTCCTTACGTCCGCGCAGTGTCTTAGGAAGCCGTGCTGTACCTTTTATGATAAAGGTAAACGGTCCGGGAGTGTTTCCCTTCAAT
Organism: uncultured Sangeribacter sp.; assembly: GCA_964452865.1. GTDB lineage: Bacteria > Bacteroidota > Bacteroidia > Bacteroidales > Muribaculaceae > Lepagella. The sequence continues at coordinate 2,756 of CAYVNJ010000012.1, forward strand.
ACGCGGAAAATCCGGTTGTCAATCAGCGTGTAATCCGAAGCCATGGAGATGTCACTGCATATCAGCGATAGGGGTGTCTTGCCTTCCGACTTCTCTTTAAGCCGGCAAAGATTGTCTACGGCTGCTTTGTTCATCATGTCGCAACCTATGGCATAAAGCGAGTCGGTAGGGTAGATGATTAGTCCTCCATCCTTCAGTATACTTACAGTTTCGTCAAGTTGCTTACCCGATGGTTCGCCCCATATCTGGAGTCTTTTCATTGCTATATCGATTGATTTTCTTTATTCCGTGGCAAACTTAATCAAATATATTCCTAATAGCAAAACAAACCGACCCGTGCCTGTGTCAGCACGAGCCGGTTATATTTATTAATGTGTGTGAATTACGCCATATTATTTCACAACAACTTTCATTGTTTTGCCGTTAGCGCGTACGAGGTACATGCCGGGAAGAATATCGATTGTCACAGCGCCTTTGACGTTGGCAATCATAGCTCCGTTGAGGTCGTAAACCTGAGCAGATACACCTTCACCAACCATGATTGCACCCTTGGTGGCAACTACCGGTGTACCTGACATTATGGCTTCAATACCGGCTATATACATATATTCATTGCTCTCTACAGACTGACCTGCTTCATAATGAGTTATGAATGTATATTTAGTATCGTTCGCAGGTTCTATTGTGTCTTCATACTTGTTTTCAGTCAGCATGGATGATGTGAGAGCCTTACCGTCGCGGAACAGCTGGTAGCCTTTCAGTTTGTGGTACGGGTTTTCAGAATCGAAAGAAGCACCTTCGGGAGTCTCCCATGTCAGTACGTTATGATTGGCATCATTACGTTCGATTTTAACATTCTGAACATTCTTAAGTTCCGGTTTGACAATGTTAATCGGGAAACGCGGAGTTGAATTGTTGCCGGGATTCTCGTCGGCATCCCAGATTACTTGAGCACGATATGTCTGTACATCATAGGAGTTAACGGCGGGTGTTATCTCGAATTCAAAATCATACTCTTTGCCGGGTTCGAGTGCAGGACCGTCCTGTGTAGCGATTTCCTTATCGTTGCAGTAAAGTGTGATTTTGTATGCGTCAGATGTTTGTTTACCAACGTTGCCTACAGTAAATGTCAGAGGTTCAGTCTCAAGAATGTCGATGCTTACAGGCACGTCGTAACGCACGATTGTAAGGTCCTTGTCAAAAGCACCGCCGATACGGATGTTGTCAAGTGCCATGTAAGGAGACTGACGGCAGGTGCCGCGGAATGCAATCTGGATTTTTTTGCCTGCAAACTTAGAGAGGTCTACACTTATGGGAGTCCAATCCGATGTTGAAGCAACATATTCTTCTCCGATGGTTTCATATCCCTCTCCGGCATCTACGAGAACCTCCAGTGTGTTGGGGTTGTTGGGAGAGATGCCTGACAGCCAGAATGAGAGTATGGGGTTCGTCTCTGCGCCAAGGTCAATTTTGCCTGTCAGAAGGTCTGCGATACCGTTCACGCCTGTAGCATAGAAACGAACGTAACCGTTATCGCCGTCCTGAGCCTGGTCTTTTGCATTAACAAGATTCCAGCTTGTAGTGTACATGCGTGTGATGTTCATGAAAGGATGAGAGGGTTCGCCGTTTGCAAACGATTCTCTGTAAGGAAGTACATCTGCCTTACCTACGGCAACGGCATCCGATTTTACTTCTTCGGCAGCACCGCCTGTAGTTGTTGCAATCACACCGAAAGTGCGGAATGACTGGGGTGCGTCCGGTTCAGAAACCACGAAAGTCGCTTCGTTTTTACCCTCTACGGTTATATCTTTTTCAACTCTTGTGTTGTCGATATATGATATAACCTTGTAGCTGAGGAGTTCGGGTTTAAGTGCCTTACCCTCAAGGTCTTCAGTAGGAGCTGTCCATGTGATTTTGACAGTGCCGGCAGTTTCTGTTTCAGAAGCGAGCACATCGCTTACAGGAAGTGGTTGTGCCACACCTACAAAGACTGTTCGGTCGACGACATCGCTTCGTTTACCATTGTTAGCGACGGCTACTACACCGTATGAGTGAGCACCCTGAACAGCCGGGTCGTGCTTAAATGTGAGGTCTGCACCAAGTGCAGGGCCAGTTTTTGTGTAAATAACCTTATTGTCACACAAGAACTCTACTGCGCTCAGACCTGCAAGGTCTTCACCACCTACTGTTTTTGTAGGAGCTTTACATTTTACCGTTACAGACAGTTTGCCGTCGGGGTCGGGTGTAACTTCAAAGTTAGACGGAGTGGCAGGGTCTGAACTTGTCGCACGCTCAGAGATGGAGATGTCGAAAATATAAAGGTCGCCGGTTGCTCCGCTTTGTGTTTTACACCACATACCTATATAATACTCACCACTTTCCTTTGCTTTGAAATCGCCTTCAAGCGTCAAGGCATCTTTTAAGAAACAGGAGTTTGTACTAACAGTCGTCTCAGGATATATGACATCTGTCATGCCCTCCATGGTCTTGGTTTTACCTCCGTAGATTGAAAGTTTCTCCAATCGACCGTTACCAGATGCTGTACGTATCTTTACGTTGTAGTTTTTTCCTGCTTCAACCTTTATGGCCGGTGTGATGAGCAAGTCATTTTTGTCATAGAAGTAAGGGTCTTTACTACACGCTCCACAATAGGCGATTTCTTTAGTGTCCTGATTGATTATTTCATTGTATACCCAACCACGGCTGCCTTCTTTGAGAGGTGTGAAGCCGTCAAGTGAGTTGGCGTTGTCGAAGGCATGGTAGTAGGGTATGTCTTCCGCTGTTGCCAATGGGGCGACTTCCGAAAGTGTTTTGGTGATGTAGGAGTCGCTCTGCGGCATTGTGCCATAGGCGGGCAGTCCTGATGCATTTGCTGCAAAAGTCCCGGCCGCCAGTGCGAGCGCTCCGATGAGAAATTGCTTCATGATGTTAAGTTATTTGTTATTGTTTTTATTATTTCACGAATTTTACAACTCCGCCTGTTGTGATGGCGAAGTATGCGCCGGGAGCAAGCTCGCTTACATTGATGCCGCAGTTGTAGGTGCGGTTCATCATCGGACGGCCTTCCATATCGACTATGCTTACATTGTCGAAATCAGAGATACCGTCAAGCTGGAGCAGACCGTTGCGCAGCGATTTGAATGCTACTGAAGCGCCGGGCATGGTTATGGCTTCAATACCTACCTGTCCTGGTTTAAGCTCGGTAGTATATGTGTATTCATATTTGTCGGTAAACTCAAGTGTACCGGTAGTGTCGTTGATAAAGTACTCCGAACGTGATGTTATAGGATGTTTAACCAGATTGAATTCAGAACCGTCGGCTGTCCAATACTCATCTTCGAAGTTGCGGGGGAATATAGTGTCTTCAAGACTGAAGTCGGTGGTATATGTATATATTTTTTCAGACAAGAGCATGCCGCGGGTGTCGCTCCATTCCTGGATTTTTTCCAGGTCGCCTGATGAGTTGTAAATATAATCAGTGATGCTGTTGGGGCGCAGACTGCCGGTAGCTGCATCGTAGTCGTAGCCCGTGATGTTGGAGATGTCGCCTACTGCGTTGTAGGTATACTGTATTGTGTTGCCGAGATATGTGTTGCCATAGAGCATGTTCCATACCTCACGCTTCATCAGACGTCCATCTGCATCGTAGAAATAGTCGTCGCGCTGAACGGTATTGCCTGTGGCTGCGAATGATGTTTCAACTTTCCCAAGTTTACCGTCTTCATCATAGATGAAGGTAAGGATTGCTGTCTCTTCGAAGTCGCCGGTTATTGTAGTTTTGTTCCATGAAGAACGTTTTACCATCTGACCTTTGTCGTTCCATTCGTACTCTACGCGTGATACGGGGATGTATTGGTCGAGAAATTCTGTCTCGTAGTAGTCCTGCGCGATAGATTCTTCGATGAGCTGTTCCTTGTCATTGTATGTGAACTGGCGGAAAGTGCTCGACTCCATATTGTCGTAGTCGATGTGCTGTATCTCAGAAACTTTATTGAAGTTCGTGTAGCGATAGATGTATCTGTCGAAACCGGAGGTAGTCTCGACAAGGTCGAGATAGTGAAGCGGTTCTGCCTGTGCGTTCATTCCGAAGGCTATGGCAGCCAACAGAAGAGGGGTAAAAGTTTTATTCATACTTTGTCTGTTTGATAAATTGATTTAGTTATATTATGAAGGCAAAGATAAATATAATATTTCACGCCACAGCAGCAGGGTTGTTAATATTTGTTAATTCGATGCATGGATTCTAATCTTTTTTGACTGTGTGGCAGCTACTTCCCTCTACTTCGTCCTTATAAACGCGGATACTGCAAATTAAATTATAGCTGATGTCGTATTTTTATTAATTTTGCATATAAATTAAGACTTGTTCACTATTATTATGAAAATCGGTATAATCGTGGCTATGGCCAAGGAATACGACCTGGTACTCCCGTTGCTCTCGCGTCGTATCGAGCAGAACGTCAATGGTTTCAGAATAGCTTCCGGCAATATTGGCAACCACGCTGTGGCTCTCATGCAGTGTGGAATCGGCAAAGTCAATGCAGCGGTCGGTACTTTGTCTTTAATCGATACATTTGCTCCTGAACTTATATTGAATACCGGTGTCGCAGGTGGTGCGGATAGTTCCGTCGGAATTCTTGATGTACTCGTAGCAACTGGGGTAGCCTATCATGATGTATGGTGCGGACCCGGCACACGCTATGGTCGGGCAGCAGGATGTCCTGAAGTCATGACATGTGCTCCGGTGGTTGCGGATGTTGCTTCGACATTGGCTGATGCATCCCGATTGAAGTACGGACTGTTATGTTCGGGTGACAAGTTTATATCAACTGAGGAGGAAGTAAGATTTATAAAGAGCAAATTTCCTGAGGCTTTGGCTGTCGACATGGAGTCGGGTGCCATAGCTCAGGTGTGCAGGATGAAGGATGTTCCTTTCGGAGTAATACGGGTTATAAGTGATACTCCCGGAGCCGAGGAAAATATAAGTCAGTATGAGAATTTCTGGACTGACGCGCCTGTTGAAACCTTTGCTATACTGAAATATATTCTTGCTTCGCTTGACAGGTAACAACTCTTTGATTATGGACAAGATACCCAGTTTTACAATAAATCATCTCAACCTTATGCCCGGGGTGTACGTGAGCCGTTATGACACCATTGGCAATGAAATAATCACGACATTTGATGTCAGGATGACAGCACCCAACCGTATGCCGGCCCTTTCCGTGAGTGCCTTGCACGCAATTGAGCATCTTGCTGCTACATTTCTTCGTAACCATCCGAAGTGGAAGAATCGTGTGATTTACTGGGGCCCGATGGGCTGCTGTACGGGTAATTATCTTATCCTCAAGGGAGAATATACATCTGATGAAGTAAAATGTGAAATCGTGCCGCTTCTTAAAGAGGTGTTCGGTTTTATTGAAGACTTCGACGGCGAAATACCGGGAGCATCAGCACGCGATTGCGGCAATTATCTCTTGATGAGTCTGCCTGAAGCTAAAATGGCTGCAGCTGCATATATGGATGTTCTTTCCGGCGACTGTCCGGTGGTTTATCCGGATTGAAGAGCCGGTTGACATCAACAGCATCCAGACCTGTTCTTTTTACCTTTGGATGCTGATTTGCAGGAGTCTTTGATAGCACATCCGCAACATCCGTTGTTCCCTTTGCCGCGGAGGGAGCGTGTGACTTTGATAATGACCCATACGCAGGCGGCCAGAATGACTGCGCCAACTATGGTATATTGTATCAGCATGTTTGAATTCATCATAAAGCGTCGAAAAATTGCAGTATATTCTGTTAACTCTTTTTCGACTCTTTTTGTTTTTTTGCGGTTGTCGTCTTTTTTGATTTTTTCTCCGGTTCGACAGTTGTCTCGGCCACTATGCGGCGGTTGGAATTGTCGCTCAGTACGCTGATTACTATTTCGTTGACCATTTGCTTGATGCTCGATATGAATTCCGATGCAGGATATTCGCCCTTTTCAATGCGTCGAAGCCGGTTCTCCCATATGCCGGTCAGTTTGGCGCTTTTAAGCAATTCTTCACGAATGAGCGATATGAGGTCGATGCCGGCCTGGGTGGCACGTAGACTTTTGCGTTCGCGTCTTATATAGCCACGGCGGAAGAGTACTTCGATAATGGCTGCCCGGGTTGACGGCCGACCTATTCCGTTGGCCTTGAGAGACTCTCGTAAATCTTCGTCTTCAACAAGGTTGCCCGCCGTTTCCATTGCTTTCAGAAGTGTGCCTTCGGTGAAGTATTTGGGCGGTTGAGTCGTTTTTTTAGATACGAAAGGTTTATGCGCACCTGATTCGCCTTTTGTAAATTCCGGCATCTGTTGTTCTGTTTCCTTCTCTTTCCCGCTGTTGGATGTCTGCTCTGTGGCGTAAACTGCTTTCCAACCTTGCGACAGGGATAATCTGCCTGTAGCTTTGAATTTGATGTTGCCGGATTTGCCGTTGACGGTGGTCTGTCGGTAGATATAGTCGGGATAGAAGACGCTGATAAATCTGCGGGCTATGGTGTTGAATACATCCAGTTCAGGGCCTGAAAGGTCTTTGGGGAGGTGTTGGCCGGTTGGTATGATGGCATGGTGGTCCGTGACTTTTGAATTGTCAAAGACCTTTTTGCTCTTAAGTAGTTTTCGCCCGCGAAGAGGCTCAAGTAATTCACTCATGCCGGTGAGTGAATTGAGGATAGCACCGCATTTAGGGTATATGTCGTCTGTGAGATACGTCGTATCTACTCGTGGATATGTGGCCACTTTCTTTTCGTAAAGCGACTGTATGATGCGTAGAGTGGCGTCGGCACTCATGCCGAATTTTTTATTGCATTCTACCTGAAGACTCGTCAGGTCGAAAAGACGGGGTGGAGCTTCGGTACATTTTTTTTGTGTGACGCTTTCAATGGTGAATGGTAAATCTTCGAGCCTGTATGCCTCCCGTGCGGCATCGTCTTCAACGGCAAAAGCATCATGGATGGCCGTGAATACCGTATCGCGATACACGGTCTTGATTTCCCAAGAGTCTTTTGGTACGAAGTTCTCTATCTCTAACTGACGGTTTACTATGAGGGCTAAGGTCGGAGTCTGTACTCTCCCTATGGACAAAACCTGTCCTCGCTCACCATATTTCAGAGTATATAGCCTTGTGGCATTGAGCCCGAGTACCCAATCGCCGATAGCTCTGCACAATCCGGCTGTATATAACGGCTCGAGCTCTTTTTCAGGTCGCAAGTGAGTAAATCCTTCGCGTATGGCATCGTCGGTAAGGGATGATATCCACAATCGGCTGACAGGTTTGATGCATCCTGCTTTCTGCATTACCCATCGCTGGATGACTTCGCCCTCTTGTCCGGCATCGCCGCAATTGATGATTTCATCGCATTGGCCGATGAGTTTCTCTATCACACGGAATTGTCTTTCTATCCCCGGGTCGTCAATCAGCTTGATGCCGAACCGGCGGGGGATTATAGGGAGTGAGCCGAGAGACCACCGTTTCCAGGCGCTATCATAATCATGAGGTTCTTTCAGGGTGCACAGATGACCGAAAGTCCAGGTCACGCAATAGCCGTTTCCCTCAAAATAGCCGTCATGCCGCTGGGTAGCACCCACAACGGCTGCTATGTCACGACCCACACTGGGTTTCTCCGTGATGCAGAGTTTCATCTGCCTAATTCAGCTTTTTTTGCTTCGTCCCAGATGGCGTCCATCTCTTCGAGAGTCATCTCTTTCAGATTTTTGCCCATGCGTTTGGCTTCCGACTCAAGATAGTTGAAACGACGGATGAATTTTCTGTTGGTATGCTCAAGTGCATTTTCGGGATTAACTCCGTGAAGACGTGCGGCATTTATCACTGCAAACAGAAGGTCGCCGAATTCATCTTCGAGACCTTTATGGTTGCCGCTTTTGATTTCTTGTTCAACCTCCTCTGTCTCTTCTTTGACTTTCTGCCATACCTGCGACGGTTCTTCCCAGTCGAAGCCTACGTTGCGGGCTTTCTCTTGAATACGATTGGCTTTTATGAGAGCGGGGAGAGCTTCCGGTACACCTCCGAGTACGGTCTTATTTCCACCTTTCTCCCGAAGTTTTATCTGTTCCCAGTTTTGAGATACCTCGGACGCCGAATCGACATGCACGTCGCCGTAGATGTGAGGATGTCTGAAAATAAGTTTCTCGCTCAGAGAGTTGCATACGTCTGCAATATCGAAATCGCCTTTCTCTTCTGCAATTTTTGCATAGAAAGCCACATGGAGCAGCACATCGCCGAGTTCTTTGCGTATGTTGTCTGAGTCGTTTTTAATCAGGGCATCGGTAAGTTCGTATACTTCTTCAATTGTATTGGAACGGAGGCTTTCGTTGGTCTGTTTGGCATCCCACGGACATTTAACCCTCAGTTCGTCGAGAATGTCAAGAAGCCGTCCGAATGCTTCCATTTTTGCCTTTTTATCGTGTGCTTTTTCCATGGCGCTGTGGAGATATTTATAAAAATAATAAATTTTGGATGCAAAGATAGTGACAATTAATGAGAAATGTATATCTTTGTGAGTTGAAAAAGTCAGATGATGATAAAGCAAATTCTTAACGGGCAAGATGTCAAGCGGTTTGAGGCGCTCATAGAGAGGGCTGACAACATAGTGCTGACATGTCATGTACGTCCGGATGGCGATGCCTTGGGCTCGACACTCGGACTCTGTCATCTCTTGCGGTCGCTCGGAAAGAACGCCTCTGTCCTCACTCCTGACCAACCACCCAAATCGCTTGCTTTTTTGCCCGGATATAAGGATATAGCAGCCTATTCGAAATATCCGGAATATGGAAAACGACTTGTCGATAGCGCGGAACTGATTATATGCTGCGACTTCAATAAGCCTGACCGTCAGGACGAATTAGCACCGTTAATCCAGGAAGCCCGGATGCCTAAAGTACTGATTGACCATCATCTTTCTCCGGACAATTTTACCGACATCATGTTCTCTTTTCCTGAAATGTCGTCGGCAAGTGAGCTTGTTTTCAGACTGATAGCTGCCATGGGTCTATATGGCGAAATGACTCTTGAGTCTGCCACCTGTATCTGCACAGGCATCATTACAGACACACGTAATCTGTCTGTCAACTGTTCAGACCCTGAATTGTATATAATTGTCTACGAGTTGCTTCGCAAGGGGGTTGATAAAATCAGAATTGTGCGTGAAGCGCTCGAAACCAAGTCGTACGATTGTGTTAAGTTGCAATCGTATGCGTTGAGTGAGAAACTTGAGATATTCCCGGCTCACAAGGCTGCCATAATCACCCTTAGTTCGTCCGACCTGAAAAGATTTAATTACGAACGTGGTGATACAGAAGGTCTTGTAAATGTCCCCCTGGAAATACGTGGCGTGATATCTTCATATTTCCTTCGCGAGGATGCCACTGACTTTATCAAGGTCTCTGCCCGAAGCTTAGGTTCATATCCGGTAAGCAAAGTTTGTGAAGATAATTTCGGCGGTGGCGGTCACCTGCAAGCTGCCGGCGGTGAATTCCACGGTTCGTTGGAAGATTGCCGTCAGAAGCTCATTGAGGCGCTTCCTATGTATGACAAATATTTGAAAAATACCAAGAATAACCAATAATGAAAATTTACCGCAATATATATCGTATGTTAGCACTGGGTGTCGTAACTATCCTTTTTGCCGGTGCGACATCATGCAGTAAGTCGGAGAGTTATTCCAATCTTCTGAAGAAAGAGGAGAAAGCGACCAACTGGTTTCTCGCGCAGAAGAAAGTGGAGATTAATATACCCGAAGATTCGGTCTTTATCTGTGGTGAAGATGCACCCTTCTATCGTATGGATGACGACGGTTATCTGTATATGCAGGTTCTCTCGCCGGGGTCGAAAGAAAAAATGGCTAAGAAGAACCAGCAGATTTATTTCCGCTATCTCCGCACTAACATCAATGATATGTATGAAGGGCTCGACCCTAAACCCGTCGGGAATGCCAATACGGTGATTTTAGAGTCGCAATATGCGTCGGCTAATTTCCGATTCGGCAATACGACCATCTCATCGTCGCTGTCATACGGCGACGGCGTACAGGAACCCTTAAAATATCTTGGTACGGACTGTGTGGTAAACCTTGTAGTAAACTCCAATCGTGGTTTCAATGCCGAGCAGGGACAATGTATAGCATGGCTTATGAACATACGCTATTTCCCCGCGGAATATTAAACCACTAAATCAAAAATACACTTTTCTATGTCACTCATAAAATCCATATCCGGCATCCGCGGCACAATAGGTGGCCGCCAGGGCGAAGGCCTCAGCCCGATAGATACAGTAAAATTCACAGCTGCGTATGCGGCTTTCATACGGCAGCATACCACCCGCCAGTCGAACGTGATAGTCGTGGGTCGCGATGCCCGAGTGTCTGGTCCGATGGTTTACAACCTTGTGTGCGGCACATTGATGTCAATGGGCTTCGATGTGGTGAACATAGGACTTGCTACTACCCCTACTACCGAAATTGCAGTGACTCTTGAAAATGCTTGTGGCGGTATCATACTTACGGCAAGTCATAATCCGGGTCAATGGAATGCGCTGAAACTCCTCAACGAGAATGGCGAGTTTCTAAATGATGCCGAGGGAAAAGAAGTATTGCGTCTGGCTGAGGTCATGGACTTTGATTTTGCTTCAGTTGACGCACTGGGTCAGGAATATACCAACAATACATACGCACGCCGACACATCGACATGGTTCTGAACCTCAAGACAGTTGATGTGGATGCGATACGCAATGCCCATTTCTCTGTAGCGGTAGATGCAGTCAACTCAGTAGGTGGTGTCGTTATTCCTCAGCTTCTGCGTGCTCTCGGCGTGGAACGTATAGTGGAGCTCAACTGCGAGGCCAACGGCCGTTTTGCGCATAAGCCTGAACCTATTCCGGAAAACCTTACCGATATTTCCCGGGTAGTCCGCGATTCGGGATGCGACGTCGGTTTTGTGGTCGACCCGGATGTTGACCGTCTGGCCATTGTAATGGAAGACGGTGAAATGTTCGTTGAGGAATATACCCTCGTATCGGTCGCTGATTATCTACTGGGCATAACTCCCGGTGCAACAGTATCAAACCTCAGTTCATCACGTGCTTTGCGTGATGTAACCCGTCGTCATGGACAGACATACTCGGCAGCGGCAGTGGGCGAGGTGAACGTGGTGCAGAAAATGAAAGAGACCGGCGCGGTAATAGGCGGAGAGGGTAATGGCGGAGTAATTTATCCCGAATTGCACTATGGTCGTGATGCGCTTGTAGGAGTGGCTTTGTTCCTTTCGCTTCTTGCCAAGTCGGGCAAAAAAGTAACCGAATTAAAAAAGACATATCCTGCCTATGCCATTTCGAAAGATAAAATAGAACTTACTCCTGAGATTGATGTCGACGGTATTCTGAAGGCTGTGAAAGAGAAGTTTGCCAACGAGCAGATAACAGATATCGACGGTGTGAAAATAGACTTTGCAGACTCCTGGGTTCACCTCCGCAAGTCGAATACTGAACCGATTATCCGTATCTACAGCGAAGCGTCATCAATGGCTGAAGCTCAGAAACTTGGCGAGCAGATTAAGGAAGTAATAGCCTCAATGGTGAAGTAATAAACATCAGAAAACAAGAAGTAAGTAGAGACATTCTGACAGATATGAAAAAGTTTTTCTTCAACCTGTTGTCATCTTTTGTCGGCGCGTGGATAGCCATGGTGCTGTTTGTGGGTGTGCTGGTGGTACTCGGTTTTGCAATCGTAGGTCGCATGGGGTCTCAGAAATCCGTGCAGTTGTCAGCCAATAGTGTGCTGGTGCTTGACCTTGAGGGAGAGATTAGCGAGACAGAACCGGATGTATCCGCACTTGAGGTGTTGCAACTGCTACGCGAAGGTAAGGATACGCGCCAGACATTGCAATCGGTGGTTTCAGCTCTTGAAGAAGGAGCATTCAATAAATCAATAAAAGGTCTTTACATCAAATGTAATGGAGCGGTGGCATCGCCTGCTACCCTCAATGCAATCCGTGGAGCGATAATAAAATTCAAGGAAAGCAAGAAACCGGTATATGCTTACGGCGATATGCTGACACAGGGGGATTACTATGTGGCCAGTGTGGCCGACAGCCTGTTTCTAAATCCACAAGGTATGGTAATGCTTCATGGCGTATATGGCATCACTCCGTACTATAAGGGCCTTCTTGACAAACTCGGAGTAAGTTTTGAAGTTTTCAGGGTCGGTACGTACAAGAGTGCAGTAGAGCCGTTTACGATGACGGAGATGAGTGCCCCTGCACGTGCACAGCTTGATACTCTTTACAATGAGATATGGAATACAATAAAAGGAGGCATAGCCCAAAGTCGAAAAATGCCGGCCGGTATGCCAGATACACTCATAAACCGTGACAATGTAACCTTCCGTGGCGGAGATTTCGTGCTTAAATCCAAACTCGTGGATGCACTGTGCTATGAACGGACGATGGATGAGCGTATAGCTAAAGCTATAGATGTTGAGAAAGAAGATTTGAATTTCATATCTGTCTCAGGGCTGGAAAGTGTTTCCGGATTTAAGAATTTGAAAGCGTCCGCCAGCAAGAACCAGATAGCCGTACTTTATGCGGTGGGCGAGATTGTTGATAAATCGGATGAGGGCATAGATTTTGAACGCCTCGTTCCTGTAATAACGTCGTTGGCGGAAGACGACAATGTGAAAGGATTGGTATTGCGCGTAAATTCTCCCGGAGGTTCGGCTTTCGGAAGCGAGCAAATCTGGGAAGCGCTTGAGGCTTTTAAGAAGAGCGGTAAGCCGTACGCGGTATCTATGGGTGACTATGCTGCTTCGGGTGGTTATTACATATCCTGTGGAGCCCAGCGGATTTTTGCCGACCCTCTTACACTTACAGGCTCGATAGGAATATTCGGAATGTTTCCTCAGTTGCAGGGCTTGGTAAGCGGTAAATTAGGTGTGAACATGGAGGTGGTCGCCACCAATCCGTCGGCAGTATTCCCCAATCCGTTCAAACCCATGGATGACTCTCAAAGAGCAGCTATGCAGGACTATATCAACCGCGGATATGAGTTATTTGTCGGCCGATGTGCCGCAGGTAGAAAAATGTCTGTGGCGAGAATAAAAGAGATTGCGCAAGGACGAGTGTGGAGCGGTTGGCATGCAAAACAGATAGGACTTGTCGATGAACTCGGTACGCTCGACGATGCGATAGCATGGGTACAGAAAAAAGCTGATATAGAGAACTATTCGCGCGTGAATTATCCCGTAGGAGAGAAGACAATGCAGGCATTGATGAGACAAATTAACTCAGCCGGTGCGTCGCTCCTGTTTAGAAATGAATCGGGATTGCAAGAACTGGCTGCGCCTGCTGCACCATATTTGCTAAAACTATTGCGTCGTTCGCCGGTGCAGGCTCGCATGATTGAATTGCAGATACGCATGTAAAACTCACCATATATTTATTGCAGATGAATCAGGATGTAAAAGCTATGACAGATATTCTGTTGACCGTGGCACTAACTCCACTTTCGTGGATATACGGTGGCATTACATCGGTGCGCAATAAATTATATGACAAAAACATACTGCCCTCGTATAAATTTGATGTGCCGGTCGTATGCGTGGGGAATATAACTGTCGGTGGAACGGGTAAGACACCGCATGTGGAATATCTGATTGAGAAACTATCTCCACATTATAAAATAGGAGTAATCAGCCGTGGTTATAAGCGCAAGACAAAGGGGTATGTCTCGGCTACGAGATTGAGTACTCCGGCAACTATCGGAGATGAGCCGAGCCAGATTAATCAAAAATACGGATACAGGGTGCATGTGGTGGTATGCGAAGACAGAAAAGAAGGTATCACCCGACTTTTGAATGAGCATCCGGATGTTAATCTTGTGTTGATGGACGACGGATTTCAACACAGAAGTGTGCGTCCGAAGGTCTCCATACTGCTGATTGATTCCAACCGTCAGTTAGAGAATGACCGGTTGCTCCCTCTCGGCAGACTGCGCGAGGGAGTACATGCCATGAATAGGGCTGACATTGTCGTGGCAACGAAATGTAAGCATCCTATGCAGCCGATAGATTACCGCATAATTCAGAATAATCTGAAGTTGTTCCCCTGCCAGCAGCTGTATTTCTCCCATTATAATTATACAGCACTTGTCCCTGTTTTTCAGGACGAATGTCCATATACCGTCAGTCTGGAGACATTAACGTCGAAAGACGGAGTATTGCTTCTTACAGGGATTGCGTCGCCACGTCCACTGGTGAAATATCTGAATACTTTTGACTGCAAAGTGCGGGTGGCGCATTATCCTGACCATCATAACTTCAGCCGTTCAGACTTGCGTGCCATAGAAAGCACTTTTAAGAAAATGAAAGGCAGGAAGAAAATTATAATCACTACGGAAAAGGATGCTGTGAGGCTTTCTGCCAATCCGTATTTCCCTCAACATCTCAAACCATACATATTCTATCAGCCGATAAGTGTGGAAATAAACTCGGGTAACGATGCGAAAGATTTCGTCAGCGAGCTCCGCACATTGATAGATAAACCCGATGCATAAACCTTAAAAATACAACAGCTATGCTTGACAAAATCAGACAGACTGCCGCTTATATCCGCCAACACGTCGGAGAAATGCCACGTACCGCTATAATATTGGGTACTGGTCTTGGAGAACTTGTAGACCATATCGAGATTGTAAAATCTCTTGATTATAAAGATATTCCTAATTTCCCGGTCTCTACAGTAGAGGGTCATTCCGGCCGACTCATATTCGGCAATCTCGGAGGTCGTTATGTCATGGCCATGCAAGGTCGTTTTCATTATTACGAAGGCTACGACATGAAGCAAGTTACATTCCCGGTGCGTGTAATGCGTGAACTCGGAGTCGACACTCTGTTTGTCAGCAATGCAGCCGGAGGTATGAATAAAGAATTCCAGGTAGGCGATATAATGATTATAACCGACCATATCAATCTCTTCCCTGAAAACCCGTTGCGTGGTAAGAATTATGATGAGCTTGGTCCTCGTTTCCCTGCAATGACGGAGGCATATTCCAAAGAGCTGATACGTCGTGCTGACGAGATTGCTGCAGAACAGGGTATTCGCGTTATGCATGGAGTGTATGTAGGTACTCCGGGCCCTACTTTCGAAACCCCTGCTGAGTATGAGTATTTCCGCATTATCGGCGGTGATGCAGTAGGCATGTCGACAGTGCCGGAAGTGATAGTGGCCAATCATGCCGGCATGCGTGTGTTCGGAGTATCAGTTATCACAGACCTTGGAGGTAAGGATGTGACAGAAGTGCCAACCCATGAAGAGGTACAGAAGGCTGCGGTTAAGGCTCAACCTTATATGACCGAAATAATGACGCGGCTTGTCGCTTGCGTTTGAACAATATAAAGCCGACTCAGTACGCCCGAAATCATATTCGTGATTTCGGGCGATGAACTATCATGCCAGCCAGAGCATTAAAAAGATAGAGTATATAACCTATTATATGTTGTCGACATGCAAGAAAAGGAAAACAACAAAGAGACTGAAATTTCGCAATTGGGTGAATTCGGACTTATTGACAGACTAACACAGGATATAGAATTGAAAAATCCGTCTTCGGTGAAGGGTGTAGGCGATGATGCCGCTGTTCTCGAATACAAAGAGCGAGAAGTGCTCGTGACTACCGACCTATTGCTCGAAGGTATACATTTCGACGTCCGTTATGTGCCGTTGAAGCATCTTGGTTATAAAGCGGCAGTAGTCAATTTCAGTGATATTTATGCCATGAACGGCCTACCGAAGCAGATTACTGTAAGCATAGGTGTGTCGGCAAGATTCACAGTTGAGCATATCGACCAGTTGTATGCGGGTATCCGTCTTGCATGCGAACAATATGGAGTTGATATCATAGGAGGCGATACGTCGGCTTCCGCCTCAGGCCTGGTCATCAGCATCACATGTATAGGCGAAGGTGAGAAGAGTAAGATAGTTTATCGCGACGGAGCAAAAGATTCTGACCTTATATGCGTGAGCGGTGATTTGGGTGCAGCCTATATGGGACTCCAACTGCTGGAACGTGAAAATGTTGTTGCGGCCAGCCGAACTGATAAAGATTTCCAACCGGATTTCGCCGGCAAGGAGTATATTCTTGAACGACAGCTAAAACCGGAGGCGCGCAAAGATATTGTAGAGATACTTGCTGCAAACGGTATTGTTCCGACCTCTATGATGGACGTCAGCGACGGCCTGTCATCTGAACTTCTTCATATCTGCAAGGCTTCCAAGACAGGATGCCGAATATATGAAGATAAAATTCCGATAGATTATCAGACTGCAGTGATGGCTGAGGAATTGAATATGAATGTAGTGACATGTGCGTTGAACGGAGGCGAAGACTATGAGCTGCTGTTTACCGTGCCTCTCACAGACCATGAAAAAATAAAAAAACTGAAAGGCGTGTCGATGATAGGTTATATCACCAAGCCTGAGCTCGGTTGTGCAATGGTGACCCGCGACGGTAATGAGATAGCTCTTCGCGCTCAGGGTTGGAACGCTTTTAATGAATGAAATTAAGAAACGACAAATAATTTCAATATTATTTAACAATAGCATTAGCTGTTCTGCCGTGCGGAATAGCTAAATTTGCGGTATTAATACGACACAAGCATTATCAATAATGAACGAAACAGTCAATATAAGAGAGCTGAACGACATTATAGCCTCACGCAGTGGCTTTGTCGAGCTAATCAAGACGGGTATGAACCGCCGTATCGTAGGCCAGCAGCATCTGGTTAATTCATTGCTCATATCATTGCTCTGTAATGGACATGTGTTGCTTGAAGGTGTTCCCGGTCTTGCGAAAACACTTGCCATTAAAACACTGTCTGACCTTATTGACGGCGATTTCAGCCGTATACAGTTTACGCCGGACCTTCTTCCTGCGGATGTTGTGGGGACGATGATATATAGTGTGAAGAATGAAAAATTCGAGGTAAAAAAAGGCCCGGTTTTTGCAAACTTCGTACTTGCCGACGAGATTAACCGAGCACCCGCCAAAGTTCAGAGTTCTTTGCTTGAAGCAATGCAAGAACGTCAGGTTACCATAGGCGACCATACATTCCCGCTTCCTGCTCCTTTCCTTGTAATGGCTACCCAGAACCCCATCGAGCAGGAAGGCACGTATACATTGCCGGAAGCACAGGTTGACCGTTTTTTGTTGAAAGTCATCATTGGTTATCCCACTAAAGCAGAAGAGAAGGAAATTATCCGCCAGAATACCGGTGCGCCGCGTACAGAAATCAAGCCTGTTGTTCGTCCCGAGGAAATACTTGAGGCTCAGCAGCTGGTACGAACCATATATCTTGATGAGAAAATCGAGAATTATATCGTGGATATAGTCTATGCCACACGTCAGCCCGGCGATTATGGCTTGAAAGACCTCGAAGGTATTATCGGCTATGGCGCTTCGCCGCGTGCATCAATCAGTCTTGCACAGGCATCAAGGGCGTATGCTTTCCTCAGAAGCAGGGGTTATGTCATACCTGAAGATGTGCGTGCTGTGTGTCACGACGTCATGCGTCACCGCATCGGTCTTACCTATGAAGCTGAGGCCAATAATATTACGGCCGACGATATCATAACCGAAATAGTCGACAAAATTCAAGTTCCTTGATATATAAAGCGAAAGAGATTATAACCCATGGATGCCAATGAATTGCTCCGTAAGGTCCGGAAGATAGAAATCAAGACCCGAGGCCTATCGCAAAACATCTTCGCAGGTGAATATCACACTGCGTTCAAGGGTCGCGGGGTTATCTTCTCGGAGGTGCGTGAGTACCAATATGGCGATGACATACGAGATATCGATTGGAATGTCACCGCCCGACATAACCGTCCTTTTGTCAAGGTGTATGAGGAGGAGCGTGAACTGACAGTCATGTTGCTTGTCGATGTATCAGCGAGCCGTAATTTTGGAGCTGTCGGCCCTTCTAAGAAGGAGGTAATAGCCGAAATAGCTGCTACCCTTGCTTTCTCATCAATACAGAACAACGATAAGGTCGGTATGATACTTTTCAGCGATAAAGTAGAGAAATTCATACCTCCTCAAAAAGGTCGTAAACATATATTGTTGCTGATAAGGGAGATAATAGATTTCGAACCGGGAAGTAAGGGTACTGACATCGGTGTGGCATTGAAGTATATGACCAACGCCATAAAAAAACGGTGCACTGCGTTTGTCCTGTCTGATTTTATTGATGAGCACGATTATCGCCAGGAAATTACCATAGCCAATCGTAAGCATGACGTGGCAGCCATTCAAGTTATTGACCGGCGTGATACTAAACTACCGGATGTAGGTCTCGTCAGAATGAGAGACCTGGAAACAGGCAAGGACTGCTGGATAGATACTTCGTTATCTTCTGTCAGGAGTGCATACGAGAAAATGTGGTATGCACGACGCCAGAAGCTGTCAGATATGGTTGGCCGGGCCGGTGTAGACCTTGTTTCAACAATGACCGATGAGGACTATGTAAAGGCGCTTCTGGGTCTATTTAAGAAGCGTTCGACACATTGATTGCTAATAATATGAATAAAATCAACAGATTAATCTCAATAGCAGCTGTCGGATTGTTTGCATTCCATGTTACTGCCACAGCTGGAAAAACTTCCGTTAAGGCTCGCCTTGATTCGGCGCATGTGCTCATGGGGCGACTGACCGGACTCAATCTTGAGATAGTTACAGATAAGGGAGCACAAGGCCATTTGCCGATATTTCAATCAGCCGGACCAGACGGTATAGTCAGGACTAACGGTGACAGTGTGGAATTACGGAATGTTTATAAGGTTGATACCATGGACATTGGCTCGGGTCGAATTCAACTTAACTATAAGATACCTGTACAGGCTTTTGACTCAGGATTATATCGTCTGCCTCCATTCATATTTGTTTCAGGCAGAGATACAGCCTCATCCAATGTGGTGACATTGAAGGTAATCCCCCTGTCAGTGTCTGACTCAGAACAGATAGCGGACTATCTTGGTGTTGAAGACGGCGACCGCTCGTTCTGGGATTTCATTCCGAATGTGGTAATTGAATACTGGTGGGCTTTTCTTGGTGGGCTTATAATCATAGGACTGTTGATATGGGGTCTTATCAGAAATGGAAAGAAACCAGAAGAGAAGCGCCCTGAGCGTATTGCTACACCGTATGAGTTAGCGATGGAGCGGTTGCGCGCCCTGAAAGAGCGAAAACTATGGGAGCAAGGGCAAGAACGAGAATATTTTACGAGACTTACCGATATTCTACGTATATATCTGCAGGACCGTTTTGGAGTGAATGCTATGGAGATGACTACCGACCAGATTATATCTCATCTGTCTGACAATCCTGAAGTGAAAGATAAGAAATCTTATCTCAAGAGTATTCTGGACATGGCTGATTTTGTGAAATTCGCAAAAATGCGTCCTCTGCCTACAGATAATGTAGAAGCATACGATAATGCTGTGCGGTTTGTGGAGGAGACAAAACCAGTTCCTGCACAAGATTCAGATGATGACGATGATACAGTCCGAAAGGAGGGTGCACGATGATGCTTGAGCGCCCTGGTTTCCTGTGGCTTTTCTTGATATTTATCCCGTTGGTCGCCTGGTATTTTTTGCGTCAGCGTCGTGATAATCCGGAACTTGGTATGTCAACACTTTCAGCTTTTGCGGGGCATACCGGTTCATGGCGCGTGAAACTCATCCATTTGTCATTCTTTATGATATTGGCATCGTTGGGCTGCCTTATTATTGCATTGTGTCGCCCAATGAGCTACGACCGTTTCCGTACTTCACAGGTGGAGGGAACTGATATTGTGTTGGCGCTCGACATATCCGGTAGTATGCTTACAAGAGATTTCAAGCCTAACCGTATGGAAGCTGCCAAGGATGTCGCAACCCAGTTTATCAATGGCCGTGAGAACGACAATATGGGTCTTGTCGTGTTTGCAGGCGAGTCATTGTCGCTCATGCCGCTGACAACAAACCGCTCAGCATTAGTTAATGCAGTTAAGAGTGTGGATATGAATGATTTTGCAGATGGTACGGCTCTTGGAGACGGGCTTGCTTCAGCCGTCAACCGCATAGCTTCAGGTACTGCTAAGTCGAAAAGTATCATATTGCTGACCGACGGTACGAACAATAGTGGTGATGTACCTCCGACCACTGCTGCTCAGATTGCAGCACAGAAGGGCATACGCGTATATACGATTGGAATAGGTACAAATGGCTCAGCTCAATATATTGACCCCTATGGAGTCGCGACAACAATAGAGACTTCAATAGATACTGCCACTTTGAAGAAAATTGCATCAATGACCGGTGGAAAATTTTTCCGTGCTACAGATGAAAATATGTTGTCGGAGGTTTTCAAAGAAATAGAATCTCTTGAGAAATCGAGGTTGGAAGTTAACCAGCATACGCGTGCCGATGAGAACTTCATGCCCTGGGTGTGGTGTGCATTAGCTTTTATGTGTGTGGAGATGCTGCTGAGATACACGGTGTTGCGTCGTATCCCATAATAGTGGTATGAACAAATGAAAGAAAAACCATGTTTAATTTCGCATATCCTAAAATATTGATTCTACTGGTGCTCATTCCTGTATATGCCGGATTGTATCTTTGGGCACGACATTCGCGGAAAAAGAGATTGAAACATTTCGGCAATCCTGAAGTATTGCGGGAACTCATGCCGGATGCATCGAAATATAAGCCTGGAATTAAAATAACTCTTCAGCTTATAGCCTTGACAGCATTAATTATCGCGGCAGCCCGCCCATGGGGTGGAGTCATAAGCAGCAAGACTGAAAAAGAAGGTTGCGAAGTTGTGATTGCCGTGGATGCAAGTAATTCGATGCTTGCTCCGGTATCAGGCGATGACAGTGGAGCATCGCGTATGCGGTCGGCTAAACTGATACTTGAGAAACTAATAAGCAGTCTTGATAATGACCGTGTGGGCCTGATAGTCTATGCCGGTAAGCCTTACACATTGATACCGGTGACGTCAGATTTCGTTTCAGCAAAAATGTTTCTCAATTCAATAGACCCATCATTGATAGAAGTTCAGGGCACGAATATTGCGGAAGCAATCAGAATGGCTGCCGGTTCATTCTCTCCAAACAAGGATACAGGTAAAAGTATCGTTCTTCTCACAGATGCCGAAGATTTAGAAAATCCTGAAGACGTAATGTCTGCAGCCAGAAGTGCTGCTAAAAACGGCATTCAGATAAATGTTGTGGGGGTAGGTTCTGATACTCCGGCCATGATACCCGTAGGGGGTGGTTTCCTTACTGACGAAACTGGTGCTCCTGTCAGAACAGCGTTGAATGAAGAACTGGCGGCAGGAGTAGCAAAAGCTGGTAGCGGGATATATGTGAATGCTTCTGACTCTGATGCATTGAATGAATTGCTTAAACAGGTCGGGAAAGTTAAAAAAACAGCGCTTGAGTCAAGTATGTATGTATTGCACGATGAACTCTTCCCGATGTTTGTGATAATAGCCATGTGCGCAATCATTATAAATCTTTTTGTATTGCGGCGTAAGAATACGTGGCTTCAGAAAATATCATTTTTTACTCAAGACTCTAAGAAATGAAACATATATCACTGCTAATATTGATTTTTGCATTGTTTTCACCCGAGGTTTATGCCCAGCAGAAAACCACACGCGAGGAGAGAACCCATGTCAATGAAGGAAATGTGCTTTTCAATAAGGGTGATTACGAAGGCGCGAAAAAAGAATATGAGGCTGCTTTGAAAATCAACGGAGGTAATCTTACAGCTCGCTATAATTATGCATTGTCGCGAATAAGGTTGGCTGCGGCGAAAGATAAGCCTGAAAATGCCGGACAACTGTTCAAAGATGCTATGTCCGACCTTTCGTCAGTAGTATCCGCTTCTGCTCAAAATCCGTCTCTTGCAGCAAAAGCAGCCTACAATATGGGAAATATTGCTTACAATCAGCAGGACTATTCAGGAGCAGTATCTCATTATAAAGATGCCCTGCGTCTTGACCCCGAACATGAAAAGAGCAGACGGAATTTGCGTATAGCGCAGAAGAAATTGCAGCAGAACCAGAATCAGAATAACAACAATAACGACAAAAATAACAATCAGAACAACGACCAGGATAAAAATCAAAATAAAAACGAGGATAAAAACAAAGATAATAAGGACGAGAACAAGGACAAAGATAAACAGGATAAGCAAGACAAAATAGACCAGCAGAATGCAGACCGCATTTTAAACGCTGTCGAAAATAAGGAGAATGCAACTCGTGCACGAATGCAAGGTAGCAAGGGCAATAAGAACGACAGGACAATACGGCCTGTGAAAAATTGGTAAATTCTGATATCAGATATTTTAATGAAACGAGTTTTACATCGATTGACAGCTATTGTATTGGTTCTGTCTTGTGCCATTCTGGCAGAGGGTGCTTCCGTACGACTGAATGTCGTAATGCCGAGGGGCAAGAATTCGATAGGAGAGGGCGACATTTTCTGGATAACATATAGTCTTAACAACATGTCGGGCAATGTGTCGCGTCCTGCATCCGCCGGAGGATGTACAGTGATGTACTTTGACCAGACAGGTTCTTCGTCAAGTTATTCGTCGGTAAATGGTAATGTCACACAGTCAAGCACAATAGAATATACTCTTACTCTGAGGGCTAAGAAACAAGGTAAATACACCTTCGGTCCTGTAAGTATAGGGGGTGTTACATCTAATACCGTGAGTTATACCATAGGTGCGCCAGGAGCTTCTTCAGGCCAACATGGTAATACGGCTTCACCAAATTTATCGGCATCTTCTCAACAGCAGAATGGCGGGCCTAAATTTATTGGTAAGGGAGACGGCCGATTGTTTTTACGAGCAAATGTGTCAAAAACGACAGCCTTTGAGCAGGAAGCGTTGGTCTATACCGTTAAACTGTATACCTCGTATGATGGAATACGTTTTGTTGGAGCTGCCGCAGCGCCTAAATTTGAAGGCTTTACAGTTGAAGAATCTAAGGAAGTATCGCAGTCGTTGACATTTGAAACGTATAATGGCAGAAGTTATGCAACGGCCGTCATAGCACGCTACATAATCTTTCCACAGATGACAGGGAGTCTAAAAGTAATAGGCAATACTTACACTGTATCTGTGGATGAGCGGGAATATTATTCAGACCCGATATATGGTAATATGTCTGTCAGCAGACCAATACAGTTGAATGTGACCCCCAATGATTTGGTTGTCAGCGTTAGACCTCTTCCCACACCACGACCGGACAATTTCTGCGGAGGAGTAGGTCAATTCTCAATTAAGTCAGAACTTAAGAGTGGTTCACTTAAAACTAACGAGCCTTTCTCTATTGTGTATTCAGTCAGTGGACGTGGTAATCTCAAGTATATAAAATTGCCACAACTTAACACTGTATATCCTCGTGAATTTGAAGTGTTTTCTCCTAATATCGATACAAAAACTACCGTAGATGCATCGAATGTAGGAGGTATCGTCTATTTTGATTATTCAATTGTTCCACAGAAAGAAGGTGATTTCAAAATACCGGCATTGGAATTAGTCTATTTCAATCCTTCGTCAGGACGTTATGAAAAAGCCGTTGCAAGAGGTTATGATGTGACTGTCGGTAAAGGCTCAGTATCCCGCGGTGATGCGTCGCGCATGCGTAAGATAAACACCGAACTCATACCATTCGGCAAGTTGTCTCATAGCAATGAGTTGATAACTGATACATGGTTGTATTGGTTGTGGTATATTATTCCGACTCTGTGTCTTGGAGGAGGATTATTGTTATATCGTGCTTACGCTATAGCAAATGCAGATGTTGAACAAGTCCGCAGACGTAAAGCTACTTCAATGGCCCGAAAAAGACTTGCAAAAGCGCGCGCTGCCATGAAGAATAATAACAGCGATTTGTTCTATCAGGAATTGCTGAACGCAATATGGCAGTGGCTTAGCGATAAATTGGCTATCCCTGTTTCGGACCTCAACAGAAATAATGTGGAGCAACAATTGGAGAATGCCGGAGCAGACAAAGAAAAAATGTCAAGATTGATAAGTTTGGTAGACAAATGCGAATATGCAAGATACGCTCCAAAGTCTGAACCAGTTGATATGACCCACGATTATTCTGAGGCGGAGGATTTGATTTTTTCAATCAGCGACAGTATTGACAAAAAAAATAAGAAATGAGACAGATAGCTGCATTGTTATTTTTACTTGTCTATTCGACCATAGGCTTTTGTACTAATAATGATACTTCCATACTATCGGAAGTAAAGGCTGCGTACGATTCGCATAATTATGCGGAAGCGGCCGATATGATTAATTCAATTGGTGAGAAGGACGGAGTTTCTCCTGAGTTATATCTTGATTTGGGCAACTCGTATTTTCTTGCAAATGAATATGGAAAATGTGTAGTGGCTTATATGAGAGGACTAAGACTTGAACCACGCAATTCTGAATTGCGTGCTAACCTTGGCTATGTCTTGTCAAAAGTTGATGATAAAAATATCTCCCAACTCAAAGGTAAACCAGGGAGTGTATTACCTGACCCTCCTTCATTTTTTGAGAATATCGGCCATGCTATATCGAAGAGTGTAAATCCTGATTTATGGGCATGGCTTGGTATTATGACATTTTTGCTGAGTGTGATATCGGCGGCCATATATATTTTCTTACATGCCGTAGTGGTAAGAAAAATTGGTTTTTTTTCATGTCTTGTTTTACTCGGAGCATCATTATTATTCAACATATTCGCGTTCGCTGCGCGCAATGCGTATTATGAAAAGAATACTTGTGTACTGATTGAATACGAAGGTGAGCTGCGTGTAGAACCATCTTCAAAATCTCCGCAGACGGGAATAACCTTATCTGCGGGTACTCCATTGGAGATAATCCAGGAGGAAAGTACTGGCGAAGGTGAGACGTGGTATAAAGTAAAACTCAATTCAGAGAATATCGGGTGGATAGAAACCTCTATGGTTGAGGTGGTATAATGCTATATTAGAAGACTATATGTGAGGGGAATAAAAAACATGTTGTATAACAACTAAAAATTTTTAATAAAAGTTTTTAGTATTCCAAAATTAATTCCTAAATTAGCAAAATCAAACAAGAAATCTTTTTAACCCTAATTAATACATTTACAACCATGAGCAAGACAATTTCATTTAACGAGCTCCGCCGTCTTAAAGACAGCCTGCCCGATGGCTCTATGCACTGCATCGCTGACAAACTGAATGTAACAGTCCAGACTGTACGTAATTATTTCGGCGGTGCAAACTATGAATTTGGCAAGAATGCCGGTCTGCATATCGAACCAGGTCCTGATGGTGGTATCGTAGTTATCGATGACCCTACAATCTATAATATGGCAGTTGAAATTCTTGAGAAAGAAAACAATAAATAAATCATACATAAATATTGCGGAAGAGATTTAACCAGTTCTTTTCCGATGTGGTATAGCCGGGCGATGAATAATCGTCCGGCATTGCAAATGCCTGTTGTCTAATTAATCATCGGTTGTAATTTATCACAATGACTTATCCGGAAGATATAGAAGAAAAACTCGGCTTCTCCACACTGCGACGTTTATTGGTGGGCAAATGTTTGTCGGAACTTGGTGCTCGAAAATGCCGGGAGATGACATTTTCGCGTAATTATGAGGAAATTAAAGAGTGGTTGAGGCGTGTTGCCGAGCTGAAAGGATTAATCCTTTCAGCCGAACCTATTCCTACATCTAATTTTCATGATCTGACAAGTCATCTTGAACATCTTCGCACACTGGGAAGTTATCTTACGGAAAACATTTTGTTTAAGTTGCAGCAATCGCTCCAGACTTTTGATTCACTTGTTTATTTCTTTACAAGGACCATAGATTCAAATCCTAAATATCCTGTTCTGTCGGTCATTTTTGATAATGCGCAGGAGTTTCATAGCATAGAAAATGAAATTAATGCCATATTGAACAGGTTCGGAGAGGTTAAAGATACAGCTTCGCAGGAGTTAGCCGAAATTTCCAAAAGATTGAATGCCGCAACATCTTCTGTGTCATCTGTCATGAAACGTATTGCCGACAATGCTCGTGCTGAGGGAATAATCAGCAAAGATACAATTCCTGTCGTCAGGGACGGTCGACTTGTTATTCCTATAGGAGCTGCCGATAAAAGACGTATTTCAGGTATCATTCAGGATGAAAGTGCTTCGGGTAAGACTGTATTTGTCGAACCCCAGGAAATTGTTGAGTTGAATAACAGGATTAAATCACTTGAGGCTGAGCGAAGGAGGGAGATAATAAAGATACTTGTCCGAATAGCAGACATGATACGCCCGGAGATTGATAATCTGCTTGAGGTGTATGAAATGATGGCCGAGATTGATTTTATCAGGGCAAAGGCGTTGCTTGCTATTGACCTTGGAGGCAATCTCCCTATGTTTGATAAAGGACCGGTCATAGAATGGTATAACGCATTTCATCCAGCTCTTGCACTGACTCTTAAGCAGCAAGGACGCAGTATAGTGCCGATGACGCTCCGTCTTGACAGGAATAAGCGAATTTTAGTCATATCCGGCCCGAATGCCGGAGGAAAGTCTGTGGCTTTGAAGACTGTAGGAATTAATCAATACATGCTGCAGTGCGGTATGTTGCCGTCGCTTGATGACAATTCACATGTAAGTATATTTGATAATATCTTTATTGATATAGGCGACCAACAGTCGATAGAGAATGATTTGAGTACATATAGTTCGCACTTGCGTAATATGAAATATTTCATTGTAAAATCGACGAATATTAAAATGCGCACACTTGTTTTGGTGGATGAAATGGGGTCGGGAACTGAACCTCAAATTGGTGGTGCACTTGCTCAGGCTATACTTGCTCGGCTTGATGAACAGAAGGTGTTTGCTATAATAACTACTCACTATCAGAATCTTAAGACATTTGCAAAAACTCGCTCGTCTATGATGAATGCTGCAATGTTGTATGATAGAAATCGACTTGAACCGCTGTTTACATTATCTGTGGGTCATCCTGGGAGTTCGTTTGCTCTTGAAATCGCTAAGAAAACAGGCTTGCCGGCGGATGTTCTTGAGCAGGCCCGTGAGATTGTAGGTTCGGACTATGTCAATATGGACAAGTACCTGATGGATATTGACAGGGATAAAAAATATTGGGCATCGAAACGATTGTCAATTAAGGAAAAAGAAAAGCATCTGGATGATATTCTTATTAAATATGAAAACTCATCAACTGCTTTGCGTGAGCAACGTTCTGACATTATCAATCAGGCAAGGAATGAAGCAACAAGGATAATAAATGAGGCCAATGCTAAAATAGAGAAGACAATACGCGATATAAAAACAGCAGAGGCGGAAAAAGAAAGAACCAAGCGGTTGCGCGCGGAATTGCGTCAGTATGCCGATACCATAGCAGATAAAAAGATAGACCAACCCAAGATATTAAAACTGACTGACATAAATAGAAAGCATAAAGCAAAAGAGTCTTCGGAGCAAAAGGATGTCCTTATGTCCAAGCCATTAGAGAAGGGTGACACTGTGAAAATGGATGGGTCAGACACTCCCGGACGTATTTTGGAGATATCCGGAAAGAATGCAATAGTTGCTTTTGGT
Organism: uncultured Sangeribacter sp.; assembly: GCA_964452865.1. GTDB lineage: Bacteria > Bacteroidota > Bacteroidia > Bacteroidales > Muribaculaceae > Lepagella. The sequence goes on from CAYVNJ010000012.1 coordinate 30,459, forward strand.
GGTTTGAGAACAACTGTATCTTTAGACAAGCTGAAACGTACTAAAGCTATTAATCAATCCCGAGGTGTCAATGTAATGTCAGTAAGTAAACAAACATCCAATGAAATTAGGGAAAAGCAATTGCATTTTAAGCCGGAAATTGATGTTAGAGGTATGAGGGCGGATGAGGCAATACAAGCAGTGACATACTTTGTGGATGATGCTATACAATTCAACGCTCAGCGGATACGGATACTACATGGCACAGGAACAGGAGCGCTTCGTATGGCGATACGTTCTATCTTGTCGGCGAATATTGCTGTGAGAAATTTTCATGATGAAGACGTGCGGTTTGGAGGTGCTGGAATAACGGTGGTCAATCTTGAGTGAATCTTATTAGGCAAGTTGATTTTATGCTTGTTCTCAATAAATGTATTCAAAAGTCAAAAAATTAACAAAAATTTATTTTGGTGGTTAGCAATGGGTTAGCGGTGTTGAGGTGT
>CAYVNJ010000013.1:0-30321 GCA_964452865.1 uncultured Sangeribacter sp.
ATCCTTGGAGAGCAATCTTTGAGGATGCTTTTTTTGTATCCGCATGCATGTGTATAGAAGTTAAACCTCATCACGCCAATGACGGTGTTTGCTGGGCGCACGAGCCGTGCGCCCCTACGTTCAGGAATATATCGTTTGTTGTGTGGGCTGTACGCTCTGATGTTGTTGAACATATAGTTTCTTGGCGCATTGAAAGTACAATGGATGTATGGTTTGCAAAACTTTGAGGAGAAAGATTTGCTTAGTCAGCGACCGTCAGCATATAGCCTATTCCCCGTTGGTTTATAATCGATATGCGGTTATCGCTACTTAGATACTTTCGGAGTTTGTGAATGAAACCATGAAGGGAATTGCGGCTATATGGGTCGTCTCGTTGCCATATTAGAACCATCAGGGTCGAAGCATCTACTGTACGTCCTTTGTTGATAATAAATTCCTTTAACAACCTTGCTTCGATGCTTGAAAGTTCAACGTTTTTGCTTGAATGAATCAGAGTTTGGGTATCTATCCGCAAAATATAATCTCCCACAGGGTATGCGTTATTTTCTTCTTGAATATTTCTTTGCAGTAATGCCTTGATGCGAACTATTAGTTCAAGCATCTTGAAGGGTTTTTTAAGATAGTCATTGCCTCCGAGTTCAAATCCAGTGACAATATCGTCAATTTCAGATTTGGCGGTTAGAAACAGCAAAGGCACTTTTTTATCAATCTGTCGTATTTTTCTCGCCATTTCAAATCCATCCATCTTTGGCATCATAACATCCGCAACTATGATGTCAGGCTTTATTTTGGGAAAGCGCATCAAGCCCTCCTCTCCACAGGATGCTGTGATAACTTCAAATCCATCGCGCTCAAGAGTCTCCGTTATAATCATGGAGAGCGTTTCATCATCTTCCACAAGTAGTATTCTGTTGTTCATTCCGCTGTAAATTTTATGGTGAAAGTAGTTCCTTTTCCAACTTCACTCGATACCGATATATCCCAACCATGTTTTTCAACGATTGACTTAACATAGAATAGTCCTATGCCATAGCCTCGTTGATTTAATCTGTTCCCTGATGGAACACGGTAGAATTTATTAAAAATCTCAGGTAAATACTTTTTTGCTATACCTATTCCATTATCAGAAACCGCGATTGAATTATTATTTGCCCTTATCTCGATAGCCACATCATCTAGGGAATATTTTAGGCTGTTGTCGATGAGATTGTAGATGATATTTGAGAGATGGGAGGGCTCGGCCAAAACATGCGCTCCTTCATTACAAATCAATGAGAATGTGCAAGTTTTATGAATCTTGATTTTCTGTTGCTCTATTATGCTTTCGAGAAACGGCTTCAAATGTATTTTTTCTTTAGCCATAAATAGGTTCCTTCTCCGTTCCATACTCATAGCTAAAATATTATCAACAAGACCGGTGAGTTTTGATAGCTGTTCAAGTGATGCCGTGAGATACTTTCTTGTGCGCGCTTCATCATTCGGGTCTGGAAATTGAAGCAGTGAATCATTTGCCGCATACGCTATTGCTATCGGTGTTTTCAGTTCATGGGTCATGTTGTTGGTAAAATCATCTTTCATCTCTTCGATTGAACGTTGTCGGCTTATGACATGAAGTAGATACCAGAATGCAAAACTGAGGATAATGGCTATGGCTGCGTTTACAGCGATTACACCGCTCATTTCATGCAATACTTTTCCGGCAAGAGGGGAGATATATGCCTCAGTGATAAGTTTTCCATCGACTCGATTGTCGATTCTCCACATACTTTCTGAACGTTCCAAACCATCTCCTTCTTTAAGAATTATAACATCTTCAGGGAAAAAGCCGGAAAAATTCAGTTCTCGTCTGAACACTTCTTCAAGCAGTTCAATATTGGGTTCACCTTCATTGCCATAGGTGTCATGCAAATACTTGGTAACGACGGAGATTAGTTGTCTGTCCATTCGCTTATAACCCTGTGAGTACCTTACTTTGATTAATTCATCAGGGGTTCTTGCCGCTCCAATGTCAGATGTTTGCAATCCCAGCCATAGGGCAATCACTCCGTTTTCATCACCATATCCTGCAATATTAAGGCGGTCAATCAATTCGATAAGGTCGGCCCTCATGAGACATTGCTCTACGTCGTATAAATATCGTTCCTTGATGGAATAATACAGAGACACCATAAACGCGACATCTGCTATAAATAGACCAAGAAGTGCTGATATGATGGAGATTGTGATGATTCTAAAGTGTTTCATGAATACAAAAATAATATAAATCTCTGCGAAAATGGACTGTACATAATTAAGATTAAGACTAAATAAGGGAGTATAAGGATTGATTAAGACTACCCCATGTAATTTTGCATCCATGAAAGCAATACTGATACCCATATCTTTAGTCTCGTTTCAAACATTTGGGCAAGTGTTAGAACCAGACTCTGTATTTACAAGGGAGTTGGACGAAGTAACGGTAGTTGCAAATAATCAACGTACAGACCTGGGAAAGACGGTATATATCCCAAGTAATACCCAACGCTCTACTGCGTCTGACGGTTTTTCTCTTTTGGTACGAATGAATATACCACAATTAGATGTGAACCCTATTTCTGAAACGGTCAAGACGGCTGATAATCAAGGAGTGAACTTGTTTATAAACTATCATCAGGCAACAAAGGAAGATGTAGCCGGTATGAAATCCCAGAATGTAAAAAGAGTTGAATACTACGATTTCCCAACAGACCCACGGTTTATGCGGGCTCAACATGTAGTGAACTTCATTACAAAGGAACAAGTATTCGGTGGATATACGAAACTATTAGGTAAGGAACGTATATTAGTAAAGAGCGGTCATGCATCCGTTTATTCCAAGTTCAATTACAAGGCAATGGAATATGACGTGATGTTGGCCGGAGAGCATGATGATAATTCCCACATAGGCAACCAAACCACAGAATCGTATAAACTACCCATTCAAATAGTTGAGCGTATATCAAGTGTCTCCTCCGGTAAATACAGTAAAAGCAATATGTTTGCCGGATTACGGGCTTCGTTGAATAAGTATGAGAACTTTTCCTTTCGCAACCTTATTTATTTCAGACGAAACCGCACGCCGAAAAATAATACTTTTGGCAAGGTTGAACTTATGCCCGGAGGAGGGATTGGTGATTATTCTTTAGACAATAATCTTTCGTACTTGCAACTGGGATGGGAGAGCGAAATTTACGCATCTCTTGGAAAAGGATGGTCGCTTAATGGAAATATTCAGGCAGAGTATGATGATAATAATACCGGATATGCCTACGTTACCGAAGAGACTTCAATCACAAACAATGCACAGGAACATAATTGGTCATTAAGAAATAGCTTTCAGATTAACAAAAAAATCAATGATAAATTCTCGCTATTCTCTAATCTTCTTGCCGGTGGTAGTGAGGCAAAAATCATATATTCAGGTTCGGATGATGCCATAAACAGACTCAAGCCGATTTTTGCGGGAGTCTCAGTTGGAGCGTCTGTGTCTATTGGTAAACTATCCGGTAGTGTTGACGGTGGTTTTGCAATGGAATCGAGTACAATCAACGGTAAGACTGTATACGACAACTATCCATTTACGCACATCAATTTTCAATATGTGCCTGACCAAAAGAACTCTTTAGGAATATGGTTTCAGTATGCAGCATTTTCACCGGATGCAGCAATGAAGAATCCTAATATGATACAACAGAATGAGTTGCTTTATATCTCAGGCAATCCGGATTTGCATGTCTCAAAACATATAACAGCCAATTTGAGCTATACTTTCCTGCCTAATAATAGGTGGCAACTATCGGCATATACCACCATGTTCAAGATAATCAACCGGCAAGCTCCCATATATTTACCGTCAGAACCCGCAGGAATGATGGTCAAGAAATATCTAAACGATGGCGATTATAATCATGGACAGGTGGGAGCAAGGCTTTCCGGAAAATTTCTTAATGGTAAACTTGCAACATCGGTCGCGCCAAGTTTGCTCCTGTATCATACAACTGAAACCAACAGCATATCACGTTATCCATTCTGCATAAGAACAAATATTGACTATTATGCCGGCGCATTCTTCTTCAATTTATACTGGAGTTCTGCAAACCGTTATGTTGACGGCGAAACATGCTATTACAGAAAGTTGCCAAGCGAATACTCCGTTTCTGCCGGATGGTCTAAAAATGATTGGAATATTCAAATCTCAGCTGTAAATATCTTCCGCTCATCATGGCAAATCAGCGATGATATATTTCAATCAAAATGGTTCGATAGTAAAATCGCACAGTTTGGGCCAGATTATCACAGAAAAGTCACCCTGTCAGTTTCATACACGTTCAATTTTGGCAGAAAAGTAAGTTGCTCAAATGAACTCGGGAATAATGGAAGCAGCAATTCTTCAATTTTGAGATGAATGGCTATTGTGCAATTTTTTCTTCTCCATGTGCGCTGAAGCCCATGTAATTAATGGTTTTATCGCCCAATAAGGGTCTCACAATAGTCTGTCAGTTGATATTGAGTTCGAGACGGTATTTATGGAATTAACAGTACGAACAACAGGCTCTTCGTCAATAAGGATTTTCAGCGATTGGGAGAGCATTTTTTGGAAGACATCGGTAATTTTCCGTCTTAATTCTCCGAAAAATTTTGGTTTGCCTTAACTCAATGTGAAGACTATTAGCATGGGCCATTTTGTCGCTATAACTGAAAGGACGTTGCGAATTGGGCATCCCGCAACGTCCTCTAATTGTTGTGCCGGTTTATTCATTCAACAACAGCGTCATTCATAGTCCATTATGTGAGGCTATCGGCCTTAACCTGAATGCACACCACTACCAAATCGGTTGTGGTTGTAAGTCTGCGTTTTGCTTCGGGAGCTACACGCAACCAATCTCCGGCTACCAGTTCTACTTTCTCTTCATCTATTTCCATAACACCTTTGCCTGAACGATATAGTAGATTTCGTCGTTCTCCTTGTGGCTATGGATGAACGGTATGACAGTGCCGACAGGTAGATTGTTAACTGATACCTCTGCACCTGTCAGTGCGAGAACATCGTGAAGTTCAGTTCGCGGTGCGCCTGCTTCAACGTGGGTTTACCGTAATTACTCATAATTGTTGTTTCTGATTTATTTCAATGCCAAATTACAATTTTAATTTTTTATCTATAAAGTAGTTACCTTTTTGTAACTAACTTGCCAATATGAATAATATTTATGAATCATAGTTTTGCAGTTTCAGATTTAATATTCATGTATGTGTTTGGTGTATGTGCATGGTGTTATAATATTGTGATTTTTCTTAAAAAATGTTTATTTTTGCAAGTTCAATATTTTGGAGTACATGTATTAACTTATTAACAAATTATTCTAAATGCACGTTTTATCATCTTTATGGTGTAGGAGGCTACTGTTGAGTACGGTGCTCGTCTGTGCCTTTTTACCATCTCAGAATGCTTACTCGCAACGTGTTGCGTTGAAAACCAATGCGCTCGAGTATCTGATACTCTCGCCAAACCTTACGTTGGAAGCCCGGCTTAGCCGTAAAATGTCGCTTCAATTAGGAGTGTCGGCTAATCCAATTAATACGCCGATTTCTAATTATAAATTGGCGAATTTCAGAGTTGAACCAGAACTTCGGTATTGGTTTAATCGCCCGATGGCACGCCATTTTATCGCTTTTAGTGGAATCGCTGGGGCATATTCATTGCAATTCAATGAGCGTTTCATAAAAGGAGACGTACTGGCTGCAGGTATCAGTTATGGTTATGCGTTGGTACTCGGTCGCCATTGGAACGTTGAATTTGAAGTGGGAGCGGGTATTGCTTCGTTAAGCGGTTTGGATTATAAAGGAACTGACAATGTTCCGGCGCATAGGAATATGAAGAAAGTAATTCCTGTGCCTGTGCGGGTGGCTGTTTCTTTCGGATATGTTTTTAAATGATTAATAGGTTAATAATCATGACAGGAAGAAAACTTATGCTCACGTTGCTGGCATTGCTTGCCGTAGTATCCGTGAGTGCACGTAAAATTAACGTGTATGGTCTCATCACTATCAAAGGTTCAAATGAGCCTGCATCTGGTGCTTCGATTATTGATGCTAATACAAGAAAGCTGATAGCTATTGCTGGAGAGGACGGCAAATTTAATGTCAATGTTGATTCTGAGGCAGAACTGATATTTAGTTTCATGGCAACAGAAGAGCACCGTGAGAAAGTGAAAGGACGTCATTTGATAAATATACGTCTTATGCCTCATACAACGTCTCTTAATGAAGTTGTAGTAATGGCAAAAGGCCGCAAAGCCACTCTAATGACAGAACGCACAGACCTTGATGTGGCAGGCAATACTTTGCGTTTCAAGACCAAAGTTAAGTTGCCGGCAAAGATGTTTAATACGGAAAAAAGAATTATAGTTCAACCCGCGGTGTATAATGTGACCCGGAAGCATCTTTCGTATTTGAAACCTGTTGTTTTCGATGGTTGGCGTTATGCAGCTACTCAAGAGCGAATGTATGACTGGAAAAAGAATCTTGACAGTCTGACGAATTATCAACAGATTAAGCATACGCCTCGTCATCTGGATAATACTATTTATCTGCTCGATTCGATGTATGTAGAAAATCCTAAAGATGATTTCATGGGTTTAATTTTCACATCGCTTGAGAATTATAATAAGATATTATATACCGATACTTTTGAGGTAGCACGTGGCACGGTAAATCCGCTGCGGTTTCTCTCTTATTCGTTGAAACCTGTACAGCTGACAGAAGAACGCTTTCGTCCGACTCCTGAAGTTGAATTGCGGGATACGAAAGGTGAAATGAATCTTGTGTTCCCCGTAGGTAAGTCAACGCTAAATCTTGCAATGGGTAATAACGCGGCAGAGTTAGAGGCTTTGGTTAATGAGTTTAGGAAAATTGAGCAGAGTCCAGATATGTCGTTGAAGAGTTTTTCAATTAACGGTTATGCTTCGCCCGAGGGTCGTTATGAACAGAATCAGGCGCTTGCAGAAGCGCGTATGAAGTCGGCTATGGAGACTGTGATGTCGAACGTTGACCCTTCACTCCGGCGAAATGCTGAAATCTCTTCACATGCAGATGTGGCATCATGGGACGAAGTGGTCAAGATGTTACGTGCTGATGGTCTTAATGATGAAGCGGATAAGGTTCAAAATGCAATAAATAGTGGGTCGAACAATGGACAACGTGCCAGACTCATCTCAAGATTACCATTCTATAAGAGTTTGATTGCAGAAAAATACTTACCTCGTTTGCGTCGTGTAAACTATCATATTCTTTCTTCAGTATATCGCCCGCTTAACGATGAAGAAATTGCTGAACTGTATAAGGCTAATCCTGATGCCTTGACAAAATATCAGTACTATCGTTATTATACATCGAAGGAAGGTGCTGAAAGAGAATCAGCACTCAGGAAAGCACTTTCGACTCATCCAGATTTTGTAGCTGCAGCCACAGACCTTTCGGAAATTCTTATCAACAGAGGAGAGGACGCAACCGCAGCGTTTGAAGCTTTTTATAAAACCCCTGAAAAATGGAATAGACTTCCGGAGTCAACCCGTCTTAACATGGGGATAGCAAGTATGAATGCGATGCGTTTCGCTCAGGCTGATTCCATTCTAAGTACATTGCCCGATACTCCGGATACTCATAAAGCAAAAATTTATGCTGCGGCACAGAATGGTAGGTTTCAGGACGTGATAGAAGAGATTAATGAAGATTCTCCACTTAATGAAGTGCTCGTGTTGTTGGCCGCTAAAAATAATACCTTTGCTTGGGAAAAGGCACGTCATCTCGGAGATTCGGCGGTAGAATTATATGTCAAAGCAATAGCTTCAAACCGACTGGATAAATACATGGAAGCTAATGCTTATCTGGAGCAAGCTTTTGAATTAGATTCATCGCTCAGAGAAATTGCCAAAGTAGATGGCGATGTAATAGACCTTTTGGATGAAACCGACAGAACAAAAACAAATGAATAAATATAGATTACAATACATGACTGCCCGTATTGCATTAGCTGTAATGGTAGTTGCGGGTGTTTCAGCAGCGGCTGCACAAAAGACATCGCTAAACCTTCATGAACGTGAATCTTCGGGTTTTAATGCACTGAACCATGTACTTCAGAAGCCTCTTGGAAATACCTCTTTTCCTGAAGATGACAGAGGTTTCGGACGACATATGTATTTTGGATTTAATGCCGGCGGATCCTTTATTAATAACAATCTGTCGGGAAGTATACGCCCTGGATATAATGTCGGTGCTCATTTCGGTGGATGGTTTACGCCTGTGCATGGTTTACGTGTTACAAGCGTCGGTGGTCGACATTCTGTTCATTCGGGTGTCACCAATGCGTGGTATGGCTCACTCAGAGCTGATTATATGATGAATTTGTCATCATTGTTGTACGGGTATAATCCAGCCAGAACTTTTGAATTAATCGGAGCTTATGGTGTGATTTTTCAGCACATGACCCAGAATGGTCACAGAGGTAATAATTATGGAGGGGCAGCTTCATTGCAGATGCGTTTCAATGTGGGCTCTTCATTATATCTTTTCCTTGAACCGGAGGTGTCGGTAATAGGTGGTAAGAAATATGATACAGGCATTTCTTATTATCGCATGTATACTGATTTGGGGCTTAATGTCGGTCTTGGATATAGGATACTGACAGGAAAGTCTCGCCAGGATGGTGCAACACCCTTCATACAGTCGAAAGAAGACAACTTATTCTTCGGTATAGGGGGCGGTATCTTCACTTTCCCCGGTAGTGGACTGACAATGACTAACCCTATGGTGAGTATATTTGTAGGTAAAATGTTTTCATGTACATCCGGTCTACAGTTGTCGGGAAGCTTTGGAAAGAAACGCCATTGGTCAGGAGATGACAATGGGTATTCTTCTGTTGCGTCGCTGGACTATGTGCTCAACCTGAATAATGCACTTAGTGGCTATCGTCCGGATGCAACATTCCAGATGTTATTGAATATGGGAGCAAGTGCTGGGGTTGTCCATCGAACAAATAAAGTACACCCTGGAATACAAGCTGGCATTACTGGATTGTTCAGGCTTTCCGATAACTGGGGAATATTCATTCATCCACAGATATATAATTTTACAAAGGCTTATACTACAGCACTCGGAATAGGGAAGCACCCAATGGTAACCGTTGACCTCGGGGTGCGTTATACCATAGGTGATTTTACACGTCTTCACAAAGAAAACCTCGAGGAATTCCCGTCTTCACACCGTTGGTTTGTAAACATTGGTGGAGGCGGCGGTCTTCGTTTCCGTTCAGGGCGTCCGAAATTATTCGATGGATATATCGGAATTGGCAAACGAATTACGCCGATTTCAAGTTGGCGTCTTAATATTGAAGGCGAGTCCGTTTCTCACTGCAAAAGTGCCACTCTTGGTCTGGATTATCTCGCAAGCATTACAACATCAATGCTGGGGTATAATCCAAGCAGGATATTTGACCTTCAGGCCGTTGCAGGTGTTTTTGGAGGTGCCGCAAAATACGATGGTGGTTCTATGACCTCGACCTTTGGTGCTAAAGGTGGATTGCAGGCCAATTTTAATATTACACCCAATTTTGATTTATATCTCGAACCGGAAGTTTTAGGTCTGTATTGTCCGAGTTCAAAAGGAAGCAAGTATTGGACTCCGGATGCACGTGTGCAGATAGGCCTAAAGTACAAGTGGTAAAACCGATATAAATATATAACATACAGAGTCCCGGATAGAAACACTGTCCGGGACTCTATATGTTAGAATATGTATACACACGTTTTTTATGAACTATGATTAATAGTTTTGTAAATATGAAATAAAAATGTAACTTTGCATTATAGACCAACAAACAGAAGCCCGGTCATGGGCAATGTGGGAGGGTCGTTAGACATAATACGAAAGCGTTTATCCGCGCTGATTCTTGGTCGATTGGAATTCTCGCAAAATTCATTATTGAAGTCAAGGATTTGGCAATGGTAGATGCCCTTGGATATGTGATATCTATTTCAGTGATTTATCTCGTGAGAGATAATCATTGTTATAAAGTTGCATATAATTGCGTGGGCTTCTGCGTTGCCGTCCGACTTCAATAGGGCAATGCGAGAAGCCTCAATCGGTAGGACGGCAACAGATACGAATCCTACGCTTTTCATTTTTAATAAACACTTATCTCAAGCAGGGGATGATTGAGATACTTATGGTGTATGACTCGAAACATATCAACCACCAAGAAGAATGTTACAATCATACTTCCGGTCTTTAACGAAGAAAAATCCTTCGATTTGATAAGAAGTAGGATGTATGAAGTAATAAAACAAAATCCATCTTTTGAGTGGGAATTTCTTCTCATAAATGATGGGAGCAGTGATAAATCGCTTCAAATGATGAAGTTTTTGCATGCTGAAGACCCTAAACATTGGTCCTATATAAATCTTTCTCGCAACTTCGGTAAGGAAGCTGCTATGTTAGCCGGTTTAGACTACGCTCGTGGGGCTGCTGTGATTATTATGGATTCTGACATGCAACATCCTATTGAGGTTATACCAGAGATGCTCAATTGGTGGAGCAAAGGTTTTGATGATGTTTATGCTATTCGTAAATATAGTGGTGAATCATGGTTTAAAAGAAAGACTTCTCAACTGTATTATAAAATTCTGCAGAAGACCACAAGAGTTCCCATACAGAAGAACACAGGGGATTTTCGATTACTTGACAGGAAGTGTGTAGATGCATTGAATCATCTTAGAGAGACTGAAAGAAATACCAAAGGATTATATTCATGGATTGGATATAATAAAAAAGGGATTGTTTACGACCAACTTAATCGTCAAGAAGGAGAATCTAAATGGAGTGTGTCACAATTGGTCAATCTTGCGATTAATGGCATTACAAGTTATACCATCGCACCATTGAGGCTGTCAACAATTCTTGGAATAATAGTTAGTTTGGTAGCATTAATATATATGTTATTTGTGCTTCTTGGAACACTTCTGTATGGTAATCCAGTGGCCGGTTATCCAACAATTGTAACATTAATTCTTTTTATGGGCGGTGTTCAGTTATTATCTTTAGGGATAATCGGAGAATATCTTGGGAGAATATTTAACGAAAGTAAAAATCGACCAGTGTATCTTGTTGATACATATAATGGTGACAAACAATAATTGTGATGTCATGGGAAAAGTAGCAAAATCAAATTTGTTTATTTTATTATTTAGTGTATTTATTATAGTATTCTGGGCATCATATAATACTATATGGTTGGGAGATGATTATTATTATCAATTTATTTTCGAATCCAATCAAACACCTTTAGGGATGGATAATCCGCAGCCAATACATAGTGTTCAAGATATTTTTATTTCTCAGTATAACCATTATTTTAACTATAATGGCCGTACTGCGGCGCATATAATAGTGCAATTATTTTGTGGATTATTAGGTCATACTTGGTTTGCACTATGTAATGGAGCTGTGTATTTAATTTTTATAATGAGCCTCGTATTTCTCGTAAAGGGCAACTTACAATCACTTCGAACCTGGCTTAGCGTAACAATTCTTGTTTTTCTGTCATTTATGACCAAGATTACACCATCGTGTCAGATTGGTTATATATGGATGGGTGTATTAAATATATGGTTTATTTGGATATTTATCTATGGGACATCACATAAGTGGTGGTCATTGTTATTGTATGTTGCAGGTGCATTTATATGCGGGAACAGCCATGAAGCATATTCTATAGGTATAAGTATTGCCATAATCGTGTATTGGTTATCTCATTTTAATAATTTTGGCGTCAGAAGATATTTTCTTGCCATAGGTTATGGATTAGGTACATTAATGCTATGTTTGTCTCCTGCGACCCGCGAGCGTGCTTCCGGAGTTGGAGGGGAGACCTTTCAATCATTGTTTTTCCTTATTTTCTCGTTGAGAGCCGTATATATACTCATTGCAGTAGTAATCTATCAACTTGTGAGACGAAGAATTACATTAAAAAAATTGTATACTACGTATGCATTCTATTGGAATGTTTTGTTAGCTTGTTTGGCTTTCAATGTGTTAATAGGAGTCTTTTGTAATCGTCAATTATTTGGTGCGGAACTTATGTCCGTAATTCTGATTTTAAAAATTATCCCCAACTATGCATTTAATAATTTTTGGATGAGTTTCTTAGGTCTATGTGCTTTGTTGATTATTTATTTTAATATTGAAAGAGTACACCTGTTAAAAGAACAAGAACATAGAATATATAAAGATTATTTACTTTCAGAAAATGGCAATGTTTATCAAAATACTTGGGAACCTGGATTGAAAGATGGGTGGGCTTCATATTTTTGGGAGAACGGATTTCATACAAGGTCATTTGTGCGAATGATGCGCAGAAAGTATCCCAAAAAACCTTCATTAAGAATAATTCCAGAGTATTTACAAGGAAAGGATTCCGTTGAATTAGGCAATGAGGTTTACCACTTCAAATATAAACCGGGCAAGCTTTTGTTAATTCAATCTACGAAGCATCCACAAAGATTCTTGGTCAAACGTAAGTTTTTTGGAATATTCCCCTATCAACTTAGAGAGATGGATTTTACCACTCCCTTGTATGAAACGCCATACTGGAAAGCAATCATATATGATGAGCTAAGCCCAATAATATATAATGTTGAGGTAATAGTTGAATAAACCTTTTTAATGTATTTTCTAATCATACCTGGTGTATCAGTGAACGCAATAGAAGAAAGAATATACTTTTAATAAGATAATAAAAAAACTCAGGCTGCAGTAAATACTGCAGCCTGAAGTATATAGAATCAGGGGTTATATCTGATTATTTGGCCTCCATGATTGTTACAGCACGGTCGAACGGAGCTCCCTTAGCACCGAAGTCGGTGAGGTTCTTGTCGTCGATGCGTGTTTCAAACTGGCTCTGAGGAACACCGCATTTGAGGAGGTGTTTTGCAACACCGTTTACGCGTTCGTTGCGCAGACGAGTGTTGATTTCAGCATTGCCGGTATAGTTATCTGCCCAACCAGTGAGGATGTATTTTTTGTCAGAGTTCTGTTTCATAACTTCAGCCATTGAAGCGATAAGAGTCTTTTCGCGAGCTGACAGTGTCGAAACGTTGATTGGGTAATAGATGGTTGCAAGTTCATCCTCGCACTGCTGAACTTTTGGACGGTTGAGGCAATCATCCAACTGGCGCTGGAGGTCTCTGATTTTAGCGTCTGCATTAGCAATACGAGCCACAAGTGCATCACCCTCAGCATCGGTGTATTTCCATGTGGGGCAAACTGCTGTAACGGGGCAGTTCCAATCGGTCTTGTTGAATTTGTATGTGAAACCGATTTCTGCCTGAGGAATGTATGTAATACGACGGAATGAACCGTTCAAGTCATCGTAATACGGTTCGATAATTGTGCAAGCTACATCAATGAAGAAGTCGAAGTGCTTTGACAGACGGAAGTTGTTCTGAAGACCAAGGTTGGCGAACAATGTTTTGTCTGAAGCTTCATGCCATTTGATTTCTCCGTTGCGATATTTGTGGTCAAATGTCCAGTAAGCACCGCCACCACCATGAAGTACTGCGTTGTAAACACGGTTAGGACGATAGCCACACCACCAATTGGTGAGGTTAATCATGATATTGACTTCCGGGCCAACAGTCATAAATCTTTCCGGATAGAACTCACCATTGTCTATGGCGCTTTTGTTCATATCACGAAAATATCCGTCAGCTGTGGTAGCGCCTTTGAGGTAGTTCCAACTTGCACCGGCGCGCAGACCGATTACAGGTGTGAACCATTTGCCGACGAAGAGGCCAGCTGTACCGCCAAAGCGATTTTTTGTCTTAGCTTCGCGGTCGTGGTTTGAGAACATGAAGTTGCCACCGCCTTGAAGGGTAATAAACCAGTTGTCCTTCATCTTATTGATAAGGATACCCTGAGAACAATCCTCAACGTATGTAACTTCCTGAGCAGTAGCCGGGGCCGCACTCAGCAGAGAAGCACATGCAAGTGAGAGTAGTGCAATCTTTTTCATAAAAAGGTATTTTGAGTTGATGTTAATTTCGCTTTGCAAAATTAGTATAAAATTTTAATTTAGAACATCTAAATCTTAAAAAAGTTTAAATACTCTTGTTTTTTAGACTATGAATTGCATTATTGGTTCAGTCCAAGTTCTTTTTCGTTTTCGAGTTCAACCGGAATGTCAGTATTGACATTGCGGCTACCGCTTATACCATAGAACAACAGATAAATCAGCATTGCAACTACGAGCCAATAGCTTGCCATATATCCGGCGCTTTTGGCTATAAAGTCCTGGATAAGCGGCATTACACCTCCGCCGACTACCATCATCATAAATATACCTGATGCCTGGGCCGTATACTTGCCAAGTCCTGCCACAGCAAGGTTGAAAATACCACCCCACATTACTGAAGTGCAAAGGCCGCACAGAATAAGCAGAAGCGCGCTTAGAGGCACGTGGGCAAGTGTTCCCTCTGAACCGCTGTAAATAATCTCAGGAACTTCAAATGTAACTGTTTTAGGAATTAATATTGCAGCAACAATTAGTGAGATAGCAACTGATGTGACGAAGATTAACTGTGCTTTAGGGGATACTTTGCCGCTGATTGCACTACCTAATACTCGGCCAACCAGCATGAGTAGCCAATATGTAGCCGCGAGTGCACCTGCTATTGCAACACCATCTGAAAGGACTCCAGCACCGGCAGACCCTGCATCGGAGATATAGAATATCATAGTGCCGGGGATACCTACTTCTATACCGACATAAAAGAATATACCGATGACTCCTAAAACAGTATGGCGGAAACTCCATGCAGAATATTTTTCTTTCCTGCCATGCGATTTATTTTCGCCAAGTGCAGGGTCCGGAATACGCACAAATCGTATAACGAGGAATGATAGAGCGAATACACCCATTGCGATGAACAATAGAGGCACTACGTCCGTCATACTCGTATTAGCTGTAATTTGTCCGATAAGGACGCCGACAAACAGCGGAGTCAGTGTTGCCGACAGTGAGTTTAGCGCACCACCTGCCTGAAGAAGCTGATTGCCTTTTTTACCACCTCCTCCAAGTGTATTCAGCAGGGGGTTAACAACGGTATTGAGCATGCATACGCAGAACCCGCATATAAAGGCTCCAACGAGATAAAGCAGGAAGTTCAGCATTACCGTTTCACCTCCAACGACGAACAAACCCGTGTCAGTCCCTATGAAACTTGAGAGATATTGAACCAAAAGACCTGTAAAACCAGTAGCCATAGCAACGAGAGCCGTTTTTTTATAGCCTATATTCTGAATCATACGTCCGGCCGGAATACCCATGAAAAGATAAGCCAGGAAGTTCATCATATTTCCCATCATGCCAGCCCAGTTGTATTTGCTGGCCCATACTGTGCCGAGAGGGGCAGCAAGATTGGTCACGAAAGCAATCATTGCAAAGAGGAAGAACATGGTTATTATAGCCATTAGGTTACCTCCGGAGCTGTTGGGTTGAGTCTTAGTTTTTTTAGAGTGTGTCATACTTTATAGTTGAAGTGTACTGATTAATTGCAAGATATGAAGTTTAGTATTCTCTCGGGCCGAATATGGACGTGCCAATTCGTACTTCAGTTGAGCCTGTATTTATAGCCTGTTGATAGTCATGACTCATTCCGATACTAAGAATGTCAAAGCCCCGTAAGTCAGGAGCTATCACAGTGCGTATTCGCTCGAATGTATCAGCTATCAACTTGAAGTCGGCATTGATGCGTTCGGTGTCATCTGTATTCGAAGCCATTCCCATGACACCGCAAATATGTGTATTAGTAAGGCTTTCGAAGCGACGCTTTTGGAAATAATCATTCATTTCATCGACGGAGAAACCGAATTTTGTTTCTTCTGCGGCAACATGTAACTGTAGAAGAACGTTGGTCGAGACTCCTGCGCGTCTGGACTCGGAGTCAACAAGCTCCAGTAGCCTTTCCGTGTCAATACTTTCTATGATGGAAGGTAGGCCGATGAGTTTTCTGACTTTGTTGGTTTGTAAATGGCCAATAAAGTGCCATTTAATATCTTCTGGAAGTGATTTAACCTTTTCAGCAAGTTCCTGCACCCTGCTTTCTCCAAAGTGCCTTTGGCCAGCCTCATAAGCTGCCATGACAGCGTCTGCCGGGTGATATTTGGATACTGCTACCAGAGTTACGCCGTCAGGGATTGTCTTCCTGAGGTCGTTCAGCCGTTCCGATATTTCTTTCAAATTGCTCATGCTTTTGTCAGGCTTCGGGGCTTTTAACGGGATAAACGTCCATTAACGGAGTTTCTGCAATCGACGCAATTTCATAATCTGCCATTGTACCTTTCATTCCCTCAAGGAAATTTTGGAGAGCACCAGGAAAATCGGATGCCTGTACAAGTATTTGAGAGGTTGATTTTTTCTCTGCGCCTGATTTTTCGTCAATTGTAATGAAGTTGGTTTTTACCAGGTAGAAGCGGTCGCCTGATGCATCCCAGAAAATTTCTGAAATTCTCGTCTTCTTGACCGCAGCCACTGTAAACTCTCCTGAAATATAAGGTGTCTGTTCTTCAATGATACGAGCTTCAGCCTCTGTGAATGTCAGAGCATCAACGAGGTAAGGCTCATTGACTTTCTTAACAGAGCCGTTTTCCTGCATTTTATCGTATCTTACTTTACATTCAAACCAAATAGCCATAGGGTGATGATATATGTAATAAAAGTAATAATGATGTGCCTTATAATTGGCGTTGTTTGAGTGGCAAATTTAGTATTTATTTTGAAATATTTGGAGTTTGCCGGAGGATTTTTTATTTTTGCGACAACTGTGGGTGAGTCAGTTAGAATAATACTCAGAAAAAGAAAAATATTGGCTAAGATTATGGACGTAAGGACAGGCAACTCCATATATGGCGGATTACGCAGTGTAGTCATGTTTTATTATGATGGATTTAAGTCAATGACCGTGGGAAAAACCCTATGGGCAATAATTCTGATTAAACTGTTCATCATGTTTGTCGTATTGAGGTTATTCTTTTTTCCTGATATACTGAATCGCGATTTCGATACCGATGAGGAAAGAGCGACTCATGTGCGCCACGAACTAATGAAGTAACAGGTATATATTAACCACTATAAATTATACTCAATAATGAACGATTTAGCAGCAGTAGTTGATTGGTCGCGATGGCAATTTGCCCTGACGGCTATTTATCACTGGCTCTTCGTACCGCTAACTCTCGGATTGTCGATGATGGTGGCGGTAATGGAGACCGTCTGGTTTAAAAAGCGTACTGACAAATGGCTCAAGATGACAAAATTCTGGATGACATTGTTCGGAATAAACTTTGCGGTCGGGGTTGCTACCGGTATTATTCTTGAATTTGAATTCGGTACTAATTGGAGTAATTACTCCTGGTTTGTCGGTGATATATTCGGTGCACCTCTTGCCATAGAGGGTCTCTTTGCTTTTTTCCTGGAATCGACATTTGTCGCAGTCATGTTCTTTGGTTGGAAAAAGGTGAGTGCTGGATTTCACCTCACCTCTACATGGCTAACTGCCATAGGTGCTTCCATTTCGGCATTATGGATATTGGTTGCAAACGCCTGGATGCAGTATCCTGCCGGCATGGAGTTTGACCCGGCTCAGATGCGTAATGTAATGGTCAATTTTGTTGACCTGTTTTCGCCCATTGCAATCAACAAATTCTTTCACGCGGTACTAAGCGCATGGGTTTTGGCCGGAGTCTTTGTGATTGGTGTCAGCTGTTGGTTTTTGCTAAAACGACGCAATATTGAATTCGCAATAACGTCAATTAAGGTTGGTGGCTGGTTCGGCCTCATCGGTATGGTCCTCACTTTGTGGACTGGTGACGGTTCTGCAGTTCAGGTGGCACGCTATCAGCCTATGAAACTTGCCGCTATGGAAGGCCTTTACAATGGTTCTGTCGGTCAGGGTATCGTCGCTTTCGGTGTTCTCTCCCCCGAGGAAGAACGTACGAAAGGCGATGACCCGCTAAGTTTTGGCATAACAATTCCTAAAGGCTTGTCCATATTAGCCAATCATGACGCCAATTCTTTTGTGCCCGGCATCAACGACCTTGTAGCGGGTGTTTCTATCAACGAAAATGGAGATACTATAAACACTGTCAGCTATGCAGAAAGAATAGCCCGCGGTAAGGCTTCGCATGAGGCCCTCCGTGCATACGACCGTGCATATATCAATGCAGACAAAGCGGCCGTCGACTCGGCTCTGCAAGCTTTGAAAGCCGACTATCAATACTTCGGCTATGGTTATCTGGATAAACCTGAAGATGCTATCCCCCCCGTCGACCTTACGTTCTATATGTTCCACGTCATGGTGATTCTCGGAGGCTACTTCCTTGTGTTCTTCATAGTATTTATAGTCTTGGCCTATAAGTCAGAAATCCTGCAAAAATCAAAGCTCATGCAGTGGGTTGCCATGCTGTCAATACCTTTGGTCTGGTTGTGTAGTGAAGCCGGTTGGGTTGTAGCCGAGGTTGGCCGCCAACCGTGGACTATTCAGGACCTTCTCCCGACGAGCGCAGCTGTATCTGAAATATCTGCATCATCAGTTATAGTTACATTCTGGTTGTTTGCCGTTGTATTTACTTTGTTGCTTGCCGCCGAGGTCAGCATCATGCTCAGACAAATCAGCCGTGCTTCAAAAGAAAACCTTGACTGATATTAAACCAAATTGAAAATACCAACTTAGATTATATCAACGATGTTTGAAACCGACCATACATTATTTTTGCTGCAATCCTATTGGTGGATACTCATTTCCGTATTAGGCGCAGCACTGGTTGTCCTGCTGTTCGTACAGGGCGGTCAATCTTTCCTGCTTTCAATGAAAAGCCACGAAGACAGAAATCTTGCAGTCAACTGCATAGGTAAGAAATGGGAACTGACTTTCACTACCCTCGTAGTGTTCGGAGGTGCATTTTTTGCGTCATTCCCTCTTTTCTATTCCACAAGCTTCGGAGGTGCATACTGGCTGTGGATATTGATTTTGTTCAGTTTTGTGTTGCAGGCTGTCAGCTATGAGTTCCGACGTAAGAGAGGCAATCTCTACGGTACTGAAACATATGACACATTTTTATTCCTTAATGGCCTCGTGGGATGTGTGCTTCTTGGTGTGGCAGTGTCTATGTTCTTTTTCGGAGCGCACTTCACGATTGCAAGAGGCAATATGCTCGACGCAGCCTCACCGGTTATCTCACGCTGGGCACCAACACATGGTTGGGAGGCAATTTGCAATTGGAAGAACCTTATTCTTGGTGTTGCCGTATTCTTCCTTGCGCGCACACTGGCAGCCATGTACCTTATGCGTTCAGTCGACGGCAATAATGATTTTATCAATAATATGCGAGCCTCATGTCTCGTCAACGGAGGCATATTCCTTGTATTCTTCCTATGGTTTGTCGGGATGTTACTTACTGCAGACGGTCTTACCGTAATAGCCACTACTCCAAAAGGAGATATCTTTGAAACAGAGCAATACAAATATCTCCATAACTTTATCGCACTTCCGTATGCAGCCGCTGCATTCCTTGTCGGTGTAGTTGGCGTATTGGCAGGATTAGCGCAATCCATATTCTCAAAAAAGAATGGTTTCTGGTGGGCTGCTGCCGGCACATTCCTCGTCGTAATGAGTCTGTTCTGGGTGGCTGGCTTTAACAATACTCCGTATCTTGCTTCAATTGACGATATGTCAAGTTCGCTGACAATCATGAACAGTTCGTCCTCACGATTTACTCTTGAGGTTATGAGTTGGGTTTCACTTGTCATACCGGTAGTAGTAGCCTATATTGCCTATGTATGGTATTCGATGTCAAAGCGCAATGTCTCATCGGAAGAACTGAATGATTCAGACCATAGTTATTAATAATTTTGGACAACGATAAATACCTCGTGCCCGGGCGCGAAGGTCATTCCAATATACGCGAGAAGATGAGCCGATTCATCGGTTTCGTCTTCCGCGTAAATGATGCATTAGAAGCGAGAGCCAGAATAAAGGCTCTCGCTAATGAATATCACGATGCCCGACATGTGTGTTGGGCATATATGCTCGGGCCAGAGCGTAAGGAGTTTCTTTCTAATGATAATGGCGAGCCGTCAGGTACGGCCGGCCGACCTATTCTCGGACAGATAAACTCAGCCGGCTTGACCGACACTCTTGTTTGTGTCGTAAGGTATTTCGGAGGTATAAAGCTTGGTACATCAGGTCTGACTGCGGCTTACAAGGAAGCGGCCAGGCTGGCTATAGAAGATGCCGGAGTGGAAGAATGTACAGTCATGTCTCAACTTACAGCGGTTTTCCCTTATGATGTTACTGGCGAAGTAATGCGGATAGCCAAAACTCCAGGCGTAGAGATTGTCGGCCAGGAGTTCGGCGAAGAGTGCTTACTGACACTCCGTTGTGGAGCGTCCGTTCTTGAAGCTCTTCGCGGACGACTGGGTTCAATTCTCACCGTCCGCTTTCTGGATTGAAGGTGATTCTAATTCAGAGTTTTCTCCGATTTCTGCATCAGCCACTATGTCCTGCGGTAGACTTTTTTGTGCATCAATGCCGAGTTCACGTAACATTTCAGTCTGGCGGATTACGTTTCCACGACCGGTTACGAGCAGTTTATATGCATCTGAATAACTTTTTCTTGCAAGCTCCAGGTTCTTGTCAATTTTTACAAACTCCCCAACGAACCGGGTGATTTTAGCATAAAGCTCACGACCTCTGTTGGCAATCGCAATGACATTGCGATTCTGTGTGTCCTGCTTCCATAGCTGCGTGACTATCTTCATGACAGAGAATAGATGAGTCGGCGAAACAATCGCAACCTTTCGGCTGAAAGCATATTCCCATAGCGAAGGGTCGGCTTGGGCTGCCGCTATATATGCACCTTCGTTTGGAATGAACATCATGACATAATCGGCTGAATTCTTGAAATTATCCTGATAAGCCTTGTCGGCCAATTCGTCAATGTGGGCGCGTACTGAGGCTAAGTGTCGCTTCATGGCTGCGTCTGCGACATTCTTATCAGACGCTGCACATAAATCGGCAAACGCCGATAGCGACACTTTAGAATCGATGATGATATGATGATTGTCCGGCATATAGACAATGACATCAGGTCGTTGAAGTCGACCTTCATTGTCGCGCACAACATTTCCATCAGCATCCTTAGTCACTTGAACAGCAAAATTTACATCGCGTAGCAACCCTGCATTTTCAAGCAGAGACTCAAGCACCATTTCTCCCCAATCGCCTTGCACTTTTGAATTTCCTTTCAATGCCGAGGTCAGGTTTCGTGCTTCTTCGCCTATAGAGTGGTTGAGCTGCATCAGGCGTTCAATCTGGTCGGTTAGCGATTTGCGAGATGCGTTTTCGCTGATATAGCATTGGTCGACAGCCTTCTTAAATCCGTCAATGTTATCGCGTAGCGGAGCAAGGAGAGCCTCAATTTGCTCACTGTTTGCCGATTTAAGTTCTGAGGCGTTGGCTTTTAATAGGTCGGATGCGAGCTTCTCAAATCGCAGGGCAGACGCATCAGCCATATTTCTTCGTTCTGTTTCAAGACGCATCTCCATATCTCGCACTATAGAAAGACGTTCATCTTCAATGCGTTTTATATACTTTTCAAAATTATCCTGAATGTTTTTGATGCGCTCTTCATAAAGTCGTTCATTTGCTTTCAATTCTGCACGAAGACGTTCCTCCGTTGCCGCATCTGCCGATTTGTCTTTTGCTTTGCGTTGAAGCGCATAACATAAATAACCGGTCAAAACAGTCAATACGCATAATAATATCAGCACTCCACTTTCCATTAATTACCCTTTGAAGATTTTCTTATCAGTTTATCAAATCCCGCTGTTGTCTTTATTGCGCCGTCTGTCAAAATCAGCATACCCTCAAGGTGTTCCGAGGTAAGCATATTGATAGCACCAGCAGAAGAACTTGCCATGCACGCCGTGGCAAAAGCGTCAGCCAACATGCACGTTGGCGCAATCACTGTGGCACTTGCAACATCCGTCTGTGCCGGATAACCGGTGAACGCATTGATAGTGTGAGCTATCCGCCGGCCTCCTATCTCACGGAAATTCCTGTAGTTGCCGGAAGTGGCTAGTCCGCAGTCAGTCAGTTCAATCACGCATGCAGATGAATGGTTTTGACCTTCCGCATCATCTATGGGGCTATCTATCGACACTGCCCATTTGCTACCGGAAGGTGATGTGCCGCAGACGGCTATTTCTCCACCAATCTCGACCAGATAATTAGTTACGCCATTGCGTCGCAACATTCTGCCTACTTCATCGCATCCAAACCCTTTGGCAATTGCTGAGAAATCAAAACTTATGCGTGGGTCGGATTTTATGATTTTCCCCTCAGCCAGCGACGTTTTAGCTATCCCGACAAATCTGAGCAGCGAATCAATGCGGGCTGTGTCAGAGGTAGGTCTGTCATAGCGGCCGAATCCCCATGCAGCAACCAAAGGCTCAACAGTCGGGTCGAATGCTCCCCGGCTACTCTCTGAAACTTTCCGAGCAGCATTATACACGAGTGCAAAATATGAGTCGACACGGTCAGTCTCCGACCGGTTTATGCGGCTCACCGTCGATTTAGGGTCGAAGGCCGACACCGAAGCTCCGACATTCTCTAAAAGAGGCACTACAGAATCAGCAAGTGCCTCCGGGCCTTCGTAGGTTATGTGATAGACGGTATGCCATACTTCACCTTCTGTATGTACAAAATGGTCTTTAGGATTACTGCATCCGGAAAATAATGCACCGAGGCAGAAAATTAGGGTAGTAAGTGAAAGATACTTCATATTTTCATAAATCTTTGACAAAGTTAAGTCTTTTATCGAATTTATTTCGTATATTTACGGATGTTTTAAGAATTGATATTATATACATTCAATACACGTTACGATGAAAAAGACTTATGTATTTCTTGCTGAAGGCTTCGAAGAGATAGAAGCACTGACAGCTGTCGATATTTTGCGTCGTGGTTCTCTTGACGTAAAAACAGTATCAATCAACTCAGAGTTGGAGGTTACGGGTGCACACGGAGTGACCGTCACGGCTGATTTACTTTTCAGCGAAACTGACTTTGCTGATGCCGTACTCCTCGTTTTGCCAGGAGGACTTCCAGGTGCTGAAAATCTGTATGCCTTCGAGCCGCTGCGCAATCTGCTTGAAAGAGCTGCGGGTAAAGCCGAGGTACATATCGGTGCGATATGTGCAGCGCCGGCCATGGTGCTCGGCCGTATGGGTCTGTTGAATGGAGAGTCAGCCACATCATACCCGGGCACAGAAATGATGCTCGAGGGAGCAACCGTGTCCGATGCTCCGATAGTTGTGTCAGGCCGGTATATAACAGGTAACGGCCCAGCCAATGCAATGAGGTGGGCACTGGCGATGCTGGGGTGTGTTGCCGGCAGTGCAGTGGCCGATTCAGTTTCGACCGACTTGCTGTTCTATCGCGGATGCACTGACCGACCTTTCGACTTCGGTTGATAATTGTAGTCAGCAATCATACAATGTCCGGGTTCTCATATGCAGAATTCGGACATTGTTATTTTCATGTATAGAGGTTTTGGTGGTTTGGGCGCGGTTGAGTAATTTTGCTGCATATTGAGATAACTTGCGAACTATGAAGAGTAATCAGCACGAAACAGGTCAGCCGGTTTCTTCTGTGGCAAAGTTGCATGACATCTTTCTTTCATTCTCGAAGATTGGCATGTTTACTTTCGGCGGTGGCTGGGCTATGATAAGTATTATTGAAGAGGAGGTGGTAACCCACCATAAGTGGATACCTCGTGAGGACTTTCTCGACCAGTTGGCTATAGCACAGAGTCTGCCGGGCATTTTGGCCGTGAATATGGCCATTTCTATCGGTTCGAAAGTGCGAGGCGCAAAAGGTGCGGTAGCGGCAGCGATAGGTGCAATTCTTCCTTCATTTCTTATAATTCTGGCAATAGCAATATTCCTGACTCCCGACATAATTAAAAATAATAAGGTGATAGCCGGCATATTTACCGGCATACGTCCGGCTGTCGTAGCACTGATTATCGCTCCTGTCATCACCTCGGCCAAAGCCGCCAATATCAACTGGCGCACGGTATGGATTCCTATAATCGTGGCACTGATGATATCGCTCGACATGGGTTTTGTTTCAAACCCTATATTATATATAGTGCTCGGAGGTATCGGAGGCTATATGCTCTTCGCAATTTCGCGCCGCAAAAAGAATAGAAAGGAGGCTGGGAAATGAATATATACTGGCAGTTGATATGGGCTTATATTAAAATCGGTATTTTCGGTTTCGGCGGTGGTTATGCAATGCTGTCGCTCGTTGAAAAATCCGTTGTAGGTCCTGGGTGGATTTCCGAAAATATGTTTACTGACATAGTGGCGATATCGCAGATGACTCCCGGTCCGATAGGCATAAATTCAGCCACATATATCGGCTATGTCGCCCCCGGTTCGGTCAACCCTGAATTGTCCGGTTTCGGCTGGGGCATTCTCGGTTCATGTCTGGCTACGCTGGCGGTTGTTCTGCCATCGTTTTTCCTTGTGCTGTTTACGTCTAATTTCATTGCCCGTCATCACGAAAGCGGTGCTATAAAGGGTATATTTCAGGGATTGCGTCCTGTTGTTGTAGGACTGATTGCTTCGGCTGCAATAATGCTTATGAATGCGGCCAATTTCAATCCTAACGGGATACGCTGGCAGCTTGTGACCAATATTATTATATGCGCAGTTGCGTTCTGCCTCGTGTTTTTCAAATTTCCGTGGAAAGGGCGCACTATAAAAATTCATCCGATACTCGTAATCTGTCTGGCCGGCTTGGCCGGATACCTCATATATGGCCTTTGACACAATGAAATACACAGAAGCTATAGACTGGCTCTACAGCCAACTGCCAATGTTTTCGCGCGTAGGTGCACCCGCTTATAAGCCAGGACTCGATACGTCGCTGGAACTCGACCGCTTTTTTGGTTCGCCTCACAGGCAATTCCGTTCTATCCACATTGCCGGCACAAACGGTAAAGGCTCGGTGTCGAACATGCTGGCTGCAGTGCTGCAGGCGCATGGATATAAGACCGGTTTGTACACATCGCCGCATCT
The DNA here is from genome assembly GCA_964452865.1 of uncultured Sangeribacter sp. Classification (GTDB taxonomy): domain Bacteria; phylum Bacteroidota; class Bacteroidia; order Bacteroidales; family Muribaculaceae; genus Lepagella. Next base: position 25,214 of record CAYVNJ010000013.1, read on the forward strand.
GGCCGATTTCCGCGAGCGTATTCGCATCAATGGTGAGATGATTTCGCAAGAGGGTGTTGTGGATTTTGTCGAGCGTTTCCGTCTGTCGGACTATCCGGGTTCTCCGTCTTTCTTCGAATTGACCATGATGATGGCTTTCGACTGGTTTGCGCGCAATAAGGTAGATTACGCCATAATAGAGGTTGGAATGGGTGGTCGTCTTGACTCAACAAATATCATTACTCCTCTCGGCTGCGTCATTACCAACATATCCGCCGACCATACTCAGTTTCTTGGTGACACACGCGCTAAAATCGCGTCAGAAAAGGCCGGCATCATAAAGGCCGGCATACCTGTCGTGATAGGGGAGTCGGATGCGGAGGTAGGCCCTGTCTTTGACGAGAAAGCTAAATCGGAGGGTGCTCCTATACATTTTTGCGATGAGGATACTGTACAGCCTTCGTTCGAACGTATCGGATTGGCCGACGGCTGGAAGTGCAAGACTCCCACCGGTCTGGAATTTACTTCACCTCTGGCCGGAGACTATCAGACTGCCAATATTCGCACTGCGCTTGCTGCCATTGACATGATGCGTGGGTTGGGAATTGAGATTTCAGACAGCGATATACTGTCGGGCATGGCCGACATTTTCAAACTTACGGGTTTTACGGGGCGTTGGACGCGTCTTGGCTCATCGCCCCTTGTAATTGCTGACACAGGGCACAATATGGCCGGACTGCAAAGTAATATGCATCGTCTTGCAGAACTGCACTCGGAAGCCGGCGGTGCATTGAGAATGGTGATAGGTTTTGTGGCAGACAAGGATGTCGACCATATTGTCGGACTCTTGCCCCATGATGCGGAATATTATGTGACGCGTGCAGACATACCGCGTGCAATGGATGTCGATATTTTAGCGGGTAAACTTAAGGCTGCAGGCCTCAGTATCAGGAATGTCTACGGACGGGTTGCCGATGCATACGAAGCCGCCATGTCGGATGCAGGGAAAGCTGACATTGTATATGTCGGCGGTTCTACTTTTGTTGTAGCCGACCTTGTAGCCTCGCTACAATCTTCTTAATTGCTGCGCATGCGCGCCGAGCGGAAGCCGTAGATAGTCACTATAACAAAGCAAATCAGCGGCAGAATGAATGAGGCGTTGACTGCCGGTAACCATGCCACACGCCCCATGTCGATTATTGAACCTTGGAGCGGCGGCATGAGTGCTCCGCCCACAATAGCCATCACGAGAAATGCCGCACCTAATGAGGTGTCGCGTTCGTCAACCTTATCAAGGGCTATGCCATAGATGCTCGGGAACATGATTGACATGAATGCACTGATTGCTACGAGAAGCAGTAGTCCGGCCATACCTTCAATTAAGATGCAACCGCATGTACATATAGTTGCGCCGATGCCGAAGATACCGAGCAGACGTCCCGGTCTGATATACTTCATCAGGAATGTACCTATAAATCGGAAGCAGAGGAACATGACCATGGCTACGATGTTGTAGCGCTGTGCAACAGCTTTGTTGATGCCGAGATTGTCGGCATATTGGATTATGAATGTCCATACCATGATTTGTGCCGCAACATAGAACATCTGGGTCAGTACTCCCTCGCGGTATTCGATATTACGCCATAGGCGTGATAGTGTTTCTTGATTGCTGACTTTAGGACCGTGGTTGTCAGTAGCCGGCATTTTTGTAAGTGCTATGATGATAAGCATTGCCAATACAACGAGACCTATTGCTACGTACGGGTCGCGGATTACGGCCAGGTCGTGAAGCCTGATAGACGCTTGTTCTGATGCGCTCAATGTCGGGAAGATGATATTGCCGGCGTCATCACGCACGTCGCTTAGCAGGTCGGGAAGTACAACAAACGATGCTACAGCCATACCGCACAGAGAGCCGACAGGATTGAAGGCTTGTGCCAGATTGAGGCGGCGTGTAGCGGTCTCGCGGCTGCCGAGCGACAGGATGAACGGATTTGCAGTAGTCTCGAGAAAGGCGAGACCGAAAGTAAGAATATACAGCGACAGGCAGAAGTAGGAGAATTGCTGATATGACGCCGCAGGAATAAACATGAAAGCTCCGACAGCGTAGAGCCCCAGACCGAGCATAATGGCTTTTTTATAGCTATATCGGCGAATGAACAGTGCTGCCGGTACGGCCATGGTTGCGTAGCCGCCGTAGAATGCAAACTGCACCATTGATGCTTTGGATGCCGACAGGTTCATTACGGTCTGGAATGCCGCTACCATGGGGTTGGTTATGTCGTTGGCAAATCCCCACAGAGCAAAGAGAGATGTTATGAGGATGAACGTCAGCAAATAGCGGTGTCCGACCAGCGACGGTTTTTTTGCAGATGCTTCGGTATGTTTATTCATGATGTTTATAGAATTATGCGTTAGTGATGTCAATTGAGTCCGTGTCAATTCCCGCGACTTTTGCCTGAATGAGGATGTTGCCTATAGCGGTAGCTTCTGCCGGACCGGCTATAACTTCAAGACCGGTGGCAGCGGCGGTAAGTTCGTTCAGCAATTCATTGCGCGACCCGCCGCCGATAATTCGCAGGCATTTTATGGGTGATGTGAGCATCCGGTTAAGGGTTTCCACACCGCGTCGGTAGCGGTCGGCTAATGAAAGCATGACGCATCGGCCGAAATCTCCTGCTGACTGAGGTGGAGTCATGTTGTGCCTGGAGCAATAGTCGTGTATGGACTGCTCCATATTTCTTGCCGAAGCGAACGTGGGGTCATCTACATCAATTACGGCATTATATGTGCTTTGACGTGATAACTCGACCAGAGTAGGATAGTCTATATCCTCACCACTGCGTTTCCACGAGGCCATAAGTTCCTGAAGCAACCATAGGCCTGTGATGTTCTGCAGGAAGCGGATTTTTCCTCCTATGCCACCTTCATTGGTAAAACCTCCGACCCGTGCTTCTTCAGTCAGAATGGGTTGTTCGGTCAGTACGCCTAACAGCGACCATGTGCCTGAACTGAGGTAAGCTGTGGCCGATGTGTCATCTACACCCGACATGGCAGTATATACGGCGCTTGCCGTGTCGTGGCTGCCGGCAGCAATAACATCCACATCATAGTCTATGCCTATTTCATGGCCGACGGTTGGCTGAATTTTACCGCGTATAGTCCCCGGCATGATAATCGGAGGGAAAAGTTCTGGATTAAGGCCGAGATTTTCTATGAGCGGATAATTCCAGTTGCGCGTCTTAGCATCGAGCAGTTCGGATGTGGATGCGATGGAATATTCGCAGGTGATTTTACCAGTAAGATAGTAGCTGAAAAGGTCGGGCATGAACAACAGATGGCGCGCAGCGGACAGGAGTTCAGGGCGCGATTGCTTGAATTCTATGAGGCGGAATATCGTATTGATGTCCATGACCTGAATGCCCGCTTTTGCATAGTGTTCTGCAACGGAAATAGTCGATAAGTATTTATCGGCCAGCCCAGACACCGCCGGGTCACGGTAGCTTACGGGATTGCCCACAAGATTACCATGTGAGTCGATTAGTCCGAAATCTACCCCCCATGTATCTATAGCCACCGAGCTCAGGCGATATTGCTTGGCGGCGCGACGCAGACCTTCAATCATATCGGCATAGAGTGCGGGAAAGTCCCAGTAGACTGTATTACCCAAAGTCACTCTCCGATTGTTAAAGCGGTATACTTCATCGAGGGTCAGTTGACCCTCGATGATAGTGCCTGCTATTACACGTCCGCTGCCACCACCGAAGTCGACAGCTATGAATGCATTTTTCATTTAGAAACTTTTCCTAAGATATATTGGTCAAGATTTGCAATTTCTTCCGGGGTCAGTACAGTATAATCCTTGCCGCTCTGTATTATTATGCGGCATGCCATTTCGAAGAACATCGCACGCTCGAAAGCCTGGTCGAAATCTTTGCCACAAACTACCTGTCCGTGTTTTAAGAGAAAGACTGAGTTGTGGTCTTTCATTGCTTCGACCACAGCTTTGGCCAGTTCAGGCGAACCGGGACGATAGTAGGGTATTGCGGGAATTTCGCGTCCAACATGGATAGGTATCTCAGCCGTGACGTTGAAATTGGTCGGGCGGTTTGCCATGCAAGCAATCGCGGTGGCATACGGGCTCTGGAAATGTAATACTACGTTTACGTCGGGACGCTCACGCATTACTCCTAAATGGAAAGTGCTTTCCATAGAAGGTTTTACACCATTCAGTATTTCGCCCGTGGAGATTTTCATCTGTGCCACCTGATTGGCACGCAGTTGGGGCACCCATGAGCCTGTACCGCTGACGAGAACCGTGTCGCCGTCGTCCAGACGCCAGGACAGATTGCCTGATGAACAAATGGTCAGGCCGGCGTCGCCTACGCGGTGAGCCTGACGTACAAATTCATCGATATGATGTTGCTTAACCATTTAGAACGGGGTTTATTTGTAGATAGGTCCGTAGTTCTTACATGCACGGTAGTCCGCGCCTTCTTTGTCCATTCCGAAAGCGTTCCATGCTGCGGGACGCATGATTTTTTCTTCGGGCACATTGTGCATGCACACCGGTATGCGGAGCATAGATGCGAGAGTGATGAGGTCGGCACCTATGTGGCCATAGGATATAGCTCCATGGTTTGCACCCCAGTTGTTCATAACATCGTAGACACTGCGGAATGCTGCATTGTCGGCAAGACGCGGCACGAACCATGTGGAAGGCCATGTGGGGTCGGTGCGCATGTTGAGCTTCTCGAATATTTCGGGGTCGAGGTCAGCGCTCCAGCCTTCGGCAATCTGAAGAACCGGACCGAGGCCTTTCACCAGGTTGAGTCGGCACATAGTCATCGGCATGCCGCCTTTTGTGAGGAAATGTGTGGAAAAACCACCTCCGCGGAAATAGTCGCGGTCGGCAGGATACCATGTCGTAGCTTTGCAAATGGCATCGACATCACTTTCAGTCATCTCCCATGGAGTCTTGATAACCGGATTTCCCTCTGCGTCTGTGGCGGCACCTGTGGCGTCCATTGTCGTAGCGCCAGAGTTGATGAGGTGAATCATTCCCCCTTCAGCCAGACCGGTGAGTTTTTTGCCCGTAACACGCTCTACAGCTTCGGGACTCCAGTATG
>CAYVNJ010000014.1:0-29591 GCA_964452865.1 uncultured Sangeribacter sp.
TACCATTTGCCGTCGGCCCAGGCTTCAACCCATGCATGGTTGTCGTCGGTGTGTGCCCAGCGAGGAGTGTAGACCTGGCGTGCCGGTATTCCCATAGCGCGCAGCGCACTTACAGTGAAAGTTGATTCTTCTCCGCATCGGCCTATGGCTGTATAGATTGAATTGAGCGGTGAGTGGGTGCGACCGTCTGACGGCTCGTAGGTCACTTTTTCATGACACCAGTGGTTTATTTCAAGAATAGCGTCTTTCATGCTCAAACCTTTGACACGGTCTTTAAGCTCTTCATAGATGACGGGGCGGTATCTGTCAAGGTGTTCGTTGTTGACACGAACCGGCAACACGAAATAACGGAACTCGCGGTCGGGAATGCTCTTGCCCCATGGCATCTCTTCACGTGCTTTGAGAGTATATTCCACGTTCTCTTGGAAGAAGTCAGCCGGATAGTCGGTAATGTCCGGCAGCGGCATGTAGGCATAAAGAATTTTCAGAGCATCGGCGTTATCTTTGGGAAGAGTGCCATCGAAGAATTTGAAATATGGAGTTCCGGCAAATTCCGTTTTTCTGGAATTAAAATCCGTCTCTGCTGTTGGCGTAAGTACATCCGCATTTGCTGTCAGCATTGCAGCTGAGGCAAAAAAACCGATTATGTATTTTTTGTTCATATATTTATGAGCTTATGAATTTAATTTGATAGTTAAATGGAATTTAGGGCAGCCACCACATCTGCTACAATCTCTGCCGATGTGGTCTGACGTGAGTATTCGTCAGTACCCGGAGTGCCCATGTTGACATCGGACGTGCGGAATTTCATCAGGCTGTTGACAGTTGATTTTGCAGACCCGTGAATTTCTGTAGCACCGCTACGGCGGATTATTTCGGCTGCATTGTCAGGGTTGACTCCACCACCGGCCATTATGGCAATGCGGCCGTCGGCCTGTTCGACCATAGCGCGTAGTGTTTCAACTCCCTGCAGGGCGGAAGCGGCATGACCCGAGGTCAAGATACGGTCGCATCCAAGTTCGATGATTTGCTCCAGTGCGTCTCCCGGAGAACGACACACATCGAATGCCCGATGAAAAGTAATGCTCATCGTTCCGGAAGCTTCTATCAGTCGGCGGCATACTTCCATGTCTATGTCTCCTTCCGGGCTGAGAGCTCCGATGACTACTCCGTTTGCCCCCATTTCTCGGCATAGCTTAACGTCGTACTCCATGACTGCGACTTCCGCAGGAGTATATAAAAAGTCTCCACCTCGTGGGCGGATAAGCACATTGACCTTTATGTCCGGAACTTTCAGAGCAGCAGCTAACAATCCTGCGGAGGGTGTAATCCCGCCTTCTCCGAGAGCCGAACAAAGTTCGACTCGGTCTGCTCCACTCTTTGCTGCAGCAATTACACTGTCGATGTCTGCAGCACAAATCTCAAGTATCGGTCTCATGCTGAAATCAGTCGGTAGTGAGCTCAACGATGTAATCTATGGCCGTGGGTACGGAGTCAAGATGTAAAGTTACATTTCCCGATTTATTTCGGGTGAAGCGCACAGGCTTTTTATTGTCGTAAGCCACCGCTTTTTTAACCTTTCGGGAAGTAGGTACAACGATGTCAGATGTCTCGGGATTAAGGATGTGGACAAACAGACGGTCGCCTTTGCGTGTTGACGTACCCCACGACTGAGCAGGGAAATCGCCAGCCTGAGTGGCATAGAACGTTTCTCCATAGCGGTTCATCCATTCGCCTATGCCTTTGAATCGCTCCAAAGCAGCTTCGGGGAGGTCGCCGCTGGGTTGAGGACCTACATTAAGCAGCAAGTTTGCACCCATTCCTGCCGCTTTGACGAGCATGTGTATAAGGGTCGGTAGGCTCTTGTAGTTCTGGTCGGCTACTTTGTAGCCCCACATTCCGTTCATTGTGTTGCATGTCTCAAGAGGTAGAGCGGCAATCGCCTGACCGGAAAGGCCGGCAGTATTTTCTCCCGGGAGGTCTCGCTCGAAAATCTGGATGTCTTCGCCCTCAAACGGCACTTGATGATGATTGTTTGCTACAAGACATGACGGCTGCAGAGAATGAATCATGTCGTACTGCGGGCGCAACTGCCAGTCGAAAGGAGTCGTATCTTCATCGTGGTCCCACCAACCGTCGAACCATATAGCCCCTATGGGACCGTAATTAGTCAGTAGCTCTGTAAGTTGCCGGTTCATGAAATCGTAATATTGAGGCCAGTTGCGCTCAGCCACGTCGCGTCCTGTCGTGAGTCCTGTTCTGCCTGACGGATAGTCCGGACGCGTCCAGTCGATGTGAGAGTAGTAAAGGTGAAGTTTGATGCCCTGCTTATGGCATTCGTCGGCGAGTTCTTTCAAGATGTCTCGCTTAAAGGGCGTCGCATCAACTATATTGTAGTCCGATTGGTCTGTGTCCCACATCGAAAAACCGTCATGGTGACGAGTTGTAAAACAGATATATTTAGCTCCGGCATCTTTAATAGCTTTCACCCATTCCTTGGCATTGAAATTGGCCGGGTAGAAGCCTGAGGCCGCTTTAGCATATTCTTTTGCTGTAGGACCATAGTTAAGATACCATTCGCCTTGAGCGAACATGCTGTATATGCCCCAATGGATGAATACTCCAAAACCGGCATCGGAGAACTCTTTCTGGGCTTGTTGTATTTCTTTTGACGGTACATAGGGCGCGTCAGACGACGCAGCGCCTGCGGGCATAATTGAAGCGGCTGCCAGCAGCGCGACGAGAAGTTTTTTCATTCGTGTCAGATAGTCAGGTTAAAAAACTATATTATATTCAGATTGCAAATGTAACTATATCCAGCGACATTTGCAACCGTCCTTTGTTTTGTCGGCGAGATTAGTTAATTTTGCATCTCACTATCATACTTTCGACTTTATATGGATAAGAAAAAAATAGTTCTGAGCGGCATCCGTGCTACGGGTAATCTTCACCTGGGCAATTATTTCGGAGCTCTCAGCAAATTTGTCCGTATGCAGGATGACTACGACTGCCGCTTTTTCGTAGCCGACCTCCATGCGCTTACGACACATCCTGACCCCAAGCAACTGCATGAGAATGTAAAGGATATTATTGCGGAGTATCTTGCTGCAGGGCTTGACCCTGATAAGAATATTCTCTATGTTCAGAGCGATGTGCCCGAAATTTCGGAAATGTATCTGCTAATGAATATGCATGTAGGTATCGGTGAACTCATGCGGACTGCTTCATTCAAGGATAAGGCTCGTAAGGCTCTCGGTTTGAGCTCGGACGGAGAAGATGTGGAGAAGGAGATTATCGGTAATAACACTAACAAGCGTGTAAATGCCGGCCTGCTTACATATCCTACGCTCATGGCTACAGACATTCTTATTCATCATGCGGATTATGTACCCGTCGGCAAGGACCAGGAGCAACATCTTGAGCTGACACGCCGTTTTGCACGCCGTTTCAATTCTTTCTATAAGAAGGAGTATTTCAAAGAACCTGTAAATTTCAATTTCGGCGGTGAGGCAGTTAAAGTTCCGGGTCTCGACGGTTCGGGAAAGATGGGCAAGAGCGAAGGTAACTGCATATATCTTATAGATGATGAGAAGACCTTGCGCAAGAAAGTGATGCGTGCAGTCACGGATGAAGGTCCGAAAGAACCAAATACTCCCGTGTCAGAACCGGTCAATAACCTGTTTACACTTATGAATCTTGTCAGCACACCTGACACTGTAGAGTTTTTCCGGAATGCCTATGCCGACTGTTCTATCCGCTATGGCGATTTGAAAAAGCAGTTGGCAGAGGATATACTGAAAGTTACACAGCCCATACGCGAGCGTATATTCGACATACGCAACAATGATGAGTATCTTAGCCGCGTGTTGGCTCAGGGCGCGGAACGGGCACGTGAATATGCATCGCAGACACTTAAGGATGTTCGCGAAATAATGGGTATCCGTCGTATCTGACAGTCAGTTCATGGTACTCAACTATATCTGGATAGGATTTCTCGTCGTGGCGTTTGCCATGGCCATAGGCCGCACCCTGTTTGAGGGCGACATGGCCGTGTGGTCTGATATTATCAATGCCAGTTTCGAGCAGGCAGCCTTTGCCTTTCAGATTTCGTTGGGGTTGACGGGTGTGCTCGCCCTGTGGCTTGGAATAATGAAGATAGGGGAGAAAGCCGGAGTCATACAATGGTTCGGCCGACTTATAAGTCCATTGTTCAGCCGTTTGTTTCCGGGAATACCTAAAGGGCATCCTGCACTTGGAGCAATCTTTATGAACATATCGGCCAATATGCTTGGTCTTGATAATGCAGCAACACCTATGGGATTGCGTGCCATGCAGGAGATGCAGACGCTTAATCCTACAAAGGACACTGCCACTGATGCCATGATTATGTTCCTCGTGCTCAATGCTTCAGGATTGTGTCTCATACCAATCAGCATAATGATGTATAGGGCACAGGGCGGAGCGGCAAATCCTACCGACATATTCATTCCGATTCTTGTTGCCACGTCCATAGCTACCCTTGTAGGTCTGACAGCACTATGTATCAAGCAGCGCATACGGTTTGACGGTGTATTGGTGAGTTGGTTGCTCGGAATAGCCGCAGTAGTGGCAGGAGTTGTTTGGTTTTTCGCATCTTTGCCGACAGATAAAGTTCAGACCTATTCAACATTCGGAGCGAACGTAATACTTTTTTGCGTGATAATCGCATTTATTTGCGCGGGAATGAAGCAGCGGCTGAATGTCTATGATTGTTTCATAGAGGGTGCTAAAGAAGGCTTTAAGACAGCCGTTATGATTATTCCATATCTTGTGGCAATTCTTGTGGCTATAGGTATGTTCCGGGCGTCGGGGGCTCTGGACATTTTTTCCGGATGGGTGGAAAGCCTTGTGGCATCAGCCGGACTTGACACGCGTTGGGTAGGGGCTCTTCCTACCATGCTTATGAAACCGCTCAGCGGCAGTGGCTCATGCGCCATGATGCTTGATGTTATGAAAACTCACGGAGCAGATGCATTTGTGTCGCAGCTTGCCGCTGCGGTGCGCGGCAGTACTGATACGACGTTCTATATATTGGCTGTATATTTCGGTAGTGTAGGTGTGATGAAGACGCGATATGCTGCCGGATATGCGTTGTTGGCCGACCTGGTTGGAGCTGTGTCAGCGGTTATTGTGTCGTATTTCTTTTTCGGATAAATATGAAAATCAACATACGTGAATTTCTCTGGCAGCATATATTGCTGTTGGTGTCGATGTTTTTTATGACTCTCGGAGTTGCATTATGCGTAAGGTCAAACCTCGGAAGCGGGGTCATATCTTCAATTCCCATGTCGTTTGCACTTGCCGGTGAGGCAGGTCTTGTTCCTGGGTGGACAATAGGAGGATATACCAATATAATGAACGTTTTGCTTGTAGTCGCGCAGATATTGGTGCTTCGCCGACGTTTCGAACCGGTACAGTTGTTGCAACTTATCGTAGGGTTTTTCTTCGGAGCTATGCTTGACATCAATATGTGGATTACGTCGGTGTTCAGCTACGATGCATTGATTAATCAGATAATTGCCCAGTTGGTCGGAGCTACGGTACTTGGTGTTGCCGTGGCTGCTGAAATACGTTGTGGCTCAGTCACGATGCCGGGCGAGGGCATACAGGTTGCAATTAGCCGAGTCACGGGTAAACCATTTCCATACGTAAAAATAGCTGTAGATACTACTTTGGTAATCCTTGCTGTCATAAGCGGTTACTGCTTTTTCGGTACATGGCCGTGGACAGTTGTAGGTCCGGGAACACTGTTTGCTATGTTCTATGTAGGATATGTAGTGAAAATAGCTAATAAACATCTGAGTTGGTTTGATAGGTTGTTGGACTACAAGCCTGGTTTTCGAAGATATGTTTATGGACTTGCGCGCTATCTCTATCCTAAGAATAGGAATAATTAAAGAGTTTGTGCACGAAAACTCGTTTTGTGGTTTGAGTTTTTTGTAATATCTTTGCGGCGTTCAAAGAAACAGAGGCTGCAATGCAAAAAAACATGAATATTTCATCCGACCCTGCAGAGCGCGATGTCGCGTTGAAAGAAACAATCTTTGACCTTATGGTCAATAAAGGTCTGAAGGGTATGACGATGGATACTGTTGCCTCAGAGTTAGGCATTTCCAAACGAACTCTATATGAGAAGTTTCAGAGTAAATCGCAGATGATGATTGAAGTGCTTAACCAAAAGAGGTTACAACATCATGCCCTTTATGAGAATTATCTTGAAAAGTCGGCTAATGTAATGGAGGCGGCAATCAAGATGTTTAAGCACCACGAGGAGTTCCTTTCAAGCCTTAATTCGACTTTCTTTCAGGAAATGGATACACTTTTTCCTGAAGTCAGAACCACATTCCGTAAGAATTCAGACATGCAGAAGGAGCATGCCCTGAAGTGTTTCCGCCGAGGAGTGGAACAAGGAGTGTATCGTGCAGACGTGAATTATGAGGTCTTTCTTGCAATACAGAGCATCCAGTCGGAAGCACTCAAGCGTATGGAAGAGTTGTTTCCACCAGATATGACACTTAACGAAGTATCTGAAACTATGTTTCTGCTCATGTTGAGGTCTATCGCTACAACCAAAGGCCTTGAGTTGCTGGAAAAATATCAGGAGGAAATGAACGTAGGACTCAAAAAATTATAACACAAGGTAAATACAGAAGAATAAATAGCATTAAAAATGTATAAATCAATTCTACTATGTGCGACAGCGTGTCTTGCTTTTGTTCCTATAACGGGAAAAGCAGTTAACGATACACTCCGTCTGTCGCGGGAGCAATGTATTGACATCGCGTTGTCTGATAATCCTTCAATCAGGGTTGCCGATATTGAAGTGAAACGTATGGACTGGTCGAAGAAAGAAAATCTTGCCCAGCTTTTCCCGAACATCAGCTTCGGATTGAACTACAGCCGGGCCATAGAACTGCAGACCATGAAGATGAACTTCGGCGGACAGTCTCAGTCAATCAAGATGGGTACGGAAAACCAGTGGAGTATGGGCTTCTCGGCTTCTATGCCGGTGGTTGCTCCTCAGCTATGGCAGTCGTTGAAGCTGTCGGACACTCAGATACTGACAGCTGCTGAACAGGCACGTTCATCAAAGCTGGATATGGTCAATGCAGTCAACAAAGCCTATTATACCCTGCTTATGGCGGAAGCCTCCCGGGATGTCATAAATCAGAATTATGATATAGCCAAACTTAATGCGTCTCTCTTTGAGAAGAAGTTTGCGGCCGGTACAGCTTCCGAGTACGACGTATTGCGCAGTTCCGTTCAAGTGAAGAACGTAGAACCGGAACTGTTGCAGGCCGACATAGCAGTCAAGCAGGCCAAACTTCAGCTTCGTGTTCTTATGGGGATAGATTCGCTGGTTGAAATAGCACCGACAATACGGCTTGCTGATATGCGCGCCGACATGTATGGCTACGGAGTTAAAGCCGATTATTCCACTGATGACAATCCGCAGATGCGCATAATAGACCTCCAGACACGCTCGGCTAAACAGAATGTAACGCTTAAAAAAATGGCATGGATTCCTACTTTGTCGGCTACATTCAATTACTCATGGAATTCTCTGTCGAACGGCAACATGTTCAAACATCTTGACTTCAATCCGTATTCAACGGTCGGTTTTTCTCTGAGTGTTCCTATCTTCTCCGGCGGGTCGAAGTATTCAGGACTTAAACAGGCACAGTTGGCAGTCGACGAACTGGTTCTGCAGCGTGAGAACCTTGAGCGTAGTCTGCAGATGCAGATAGACCTTGCAGTCGACAATATCAACCGTCAGGCACGTCAGATAAGCGCGAGTGAAGACGGTATGCGTCAGGCATCCAAAGCATACGAAATCATGCAGAAAAGTTTCGATATAGGGGCTGCTACATATCTTGACCTGCGTGACAGTGAACTTGCGAATACGACGGCACAACTGTCATATTATCAATCAATTTATAATTACCTCGTTTCGTCAAGTGAGCTTGACCTCTTGCTCGGACGCGGAATTCCAGAAAAGAATAATCAACAAAACATAAATAATTAAGCAATGAAAATCCACAGCATATCATTACTTGCTGCCGCTGCTCTAATGGTAGCATCCTGCGGTTCTAAAGAGAAGAAAGAGCAGACCGAAGATAAGAAGCCTATAGTGCAGGTAGAGAGCGTATCCAGCAAAGTTGTCGACCAAATTGCGACGTATACTGCAACGGCTGAGCCGGAGATGATTAACAATATTTCATCGTCGACACCAAACAGAATAAAAAGTATCCTTGTCGATGAAGGCATGAGAGTCAGCAAAGGACAAAAACTCGTTATTCTCGACGATGTGAACACCACATCGTATCAGATACAGGTGAACAATGCCGAAGCTGCTCTGCAGAATGTTCAGACAGATTATAACCGTGCACTGGAACTTTACAAGATTGGTGGCGGTACAAAACAGACCGTTGACCAAATGGAAGTTCAGCTCATCAATGCACGCAACAATCTTGCCGCTGCCAAGAGAGCATTGCGCAATGTGAATGAGAACACAGTCCTTACGAGTCCGGTGAGCGGAGTGGTTACTGCCCGCAATTATGACCCGGGCGATATGACCGGAAATCTCCCTATACTTACCGTTGCTCAGGTACAGCCACTCAAAATAGTCATAAATGTTTCCGAGGGAGAGTTTGCCCGCATTCATCGCGGTATGCCGGCCCTTATTACATTTGACACTTACGGAGATGAGGAATTCAAGGGTACAGTATCACTTATTTCACCAACTGTAGATACTCAGACCCGTACGTTCGGTGTAGAAATAAAACTTCCAAACACATCAAACCGTGTTCTGCCCGGTATGTTCGGTCGCGTGACTCTGAACCTTGGTTCTGCTGACCATGTTGTGGTTCCCGACCGTGCTGTTGTCAAGCAGACAGGCTCAGGCAACTATTATGTATATACATACGAAGGCGGAAAGGTGAAATACAACCAAGTGGAACTCGGACGTCGTCTTGGCGACAGCTATGAATTGTTGTCTGGTATTGAACCAGGAGCTACTGTTGTAGTGAGTGGGCAGTCTAAGCTGGCCAACGGTATGTCGGTAGAGTTAGCCAAATAACTACTATAAACTCAATATTAATATCCTATGAGTCTATACGGTGCGGCCGTCAAGCGGCCAATCATGACAACCCTCTGTTTTGTGGGTGTCATAATCATGGGCTTGTTCTCGCTTGCCAAACTTCCTATTGACCTATATCCGGACATTGATACCAATTCAATCATGGTTATCACAATGTATCCGGGTGCGAGTGCGGAAGATATCGAGCAGAACCTTACCAAGCCTCTGGAGAATGCCCTCAACTCGGTGGAGCATCTCAAGCATATCAGTTCGAAATCAAGAGAGAATACATCAGTCATAACACTTGAGTTTGAGTATGGCTACGACATTGACGCTCTTACCAACGATGTCCGTGACAAACTCGATATGGTGAAATCTTCACTGCCCGACGACAGTGAAAACCCAATCATATTTAAGTTCTCTACTGATATGATTCCTATATGCCTTCTTTCGGTAGAAGCTAAGGAGAGTATGGCCGGTCTGTACAAAATTCTTGATGACAATCTTGCCAACCCTCTTGCCCGTGTGGACGGTGTCGGTTCGGTATCAATTACAGGTGCTCCTAAACGCGAGATACACATATATTGCGAACCAGCGAGACTTGAGGCATATCATCTGTCGGTAGAGCAGATTTCATCTGTCATCTCAGCCGAGAATAAGAATATTCCCGGCGGTTCATTCGATATCGGCTCGAATACATACTCCATGCGAGTGCAGGGAGAGTTTGTCACTGCCGCTGAAATGGAAAACCTTCCGGTAGGTACTTATGACGGTAGAACAATCTACCTGCGTGACGTGGCACATGTCGATGATTCGCTTGAAGAACGCACGCAGCACACATACATAGGCGGACGTGAGGGTGCGATGATTATCATCCAGAAGCAGAGCGGCGCTAATTCCGTACAGATTTCAGAGAAGGTAATGAAAATGCTTCCGTCGCTTCAGAAGCGTCTGCCGTCCGACGTTAAGATTGGCGTGATTGTCGACACTTCAGATAACATCCGCAATACCATAGCCTCTCTTGAGGAAACGGTACTTTACGCGTTGTTGTTTGTGATGATTGTAGTGTTTGTTTTCCTTGGAAAATGGAAAGCCACAATGATTATCGTCATCACGATACCGGTATCTTTGATTGCATCGTTCATATATCTTTATGCGACGGGTAATACATTGAATATAGTATCTCTGTCGGCATTGTCCATATCAATCGGTATGGTGGTAGACGATGCTATTGTGGTACTTGAAAATGTGACTACCCACATCGAACGTGGCGCTGACCCGAAGCAGGCGGCCGTGCATGGCACTAATGAGGTGGCCATATCTGTAATAGCTTCCACCCTGACTCTTATTGCGGTGTTCTTCCCGCTGACACTTGTGACCGGTATGACCGGTGTTCTGTTCCGTCAGCTTGGATGGATGGTGACTATAATGATGATTATTTCGACCACATGTGCGCTTTCGCTCACTCCGATGCTTTGCAGCCAATGGTTGAGTACCGAAAAGAAACATTCACATCTTTATACCAAATTATATGGCCCGATAGAGAAGGCTTTGGATAAATTTGACAATGCATACGCCAATCTTTTGCGCAAGGTAGTTGCTCACAAGACTGTGACAATCGTGATTTGTATGGGTATATTCGTAGGTTCACTGTTCCTTATGAAGTTTGTAGGTACAGAGTTCTTCCCCACACAAGATAATGCACGACTCGGAGTATCTCTTGAACTGCCTATCGGAGCACGTGTGGAAAGAGCCGAGGCTGTAATGCATCGTCTTGACTCACTCTGGCGTAAGAAATATCCTGAAATTCTTGTGTCGAGCTATACAGTTGGTCCGGCAAGTACAGATAATACATTCGGTTCGATGCAGGACAATGGCCCGCACATAATATCGATGAATATACGTCTGTCTGACCCCGGCGACCGTAAACGCGGCATCAAAGAGATTGCCGACCTCATGCGTCGTGACCTTGACGAGCAGTTCCCCGAGTTTAAGAAGACCCAGGTAAATGTCGGTGGTGGACGAAGCGCCGGTATGGGTGGCCAGAGTACAGTCGATTTTGAGATTTACGGACATGATTTCACCGAGACTGACAGTGTGGCACGCCAGTTGCAGAGTATCTTGCGCAACATAAAGGGTACTGCCGACGTATCTATATCACGTTCTGACTATCAGCCTGAATATCAAGTTGACTTTGACCGTGAGAAGCTGTCATTGTATGGCCTTAACCTTCAGACGGCCGCCATGTACTTGCGCAACCGTATCAATGGTTCTACTGCATCTCAGTTTCGTGAAGACGGTGAGGAATATGACATCAAAGTCATGTACAACCCCGAATCGCGTACGTCGATAGAGGATATAGAGAATATCATGATATATAACTCGCTTGGCAAAGGGGTACGTGTGAAAGATGTAGGTAAGGTTGTGGAACGATACACTCCTCCTACGATAGAACGTATGGACCGTGAACGCTATATCACTGTTTCAACAGTTGTAGACGGTGTCCCGATGAGTCAGGTAGTGACTGAGGCTGAAATTCTTATTGACGAAATGAACCTCCCTTCGGGAATCTCGATTAACATAGCCGGTAGCTTCGAAGACCAGCAGGATTCGTTCCGAGACCTGCTTATGCTTGGTGTGCTGATTATCATTCTGGTTTATATCGTTATGGCCGCGCAGTTCGAATCTCTGACATATCCGGGCATTATCATGACTTCACTGTTGTTTGCCTTCTCAGGTGTATTCATAATTCTCTGGCTTACGGGGCATACACTCAATGTGATGTCGATGATTGGTGGTATCATGTTGATTGGTATAGTGGTTAAGAACGGTATTGTGCTCATCGACTATATCACCCTGAACCGCGAGCGCGGCATGAGCATACGCAGAGCTGTGATTGACGGCGGTCGTTCCCGTCTGCGTCCTGTTGTCATGACTACTCTGACCACTATCCTCGGTATGGTGCCTATGGCTGTAGGTTCTGGACAAGGTGCTGAAATGTGGCGACCGATGGGTACTGCGGTAATCGGTGGTCTGACATTCTCCACAATCCTCACACTTTTGTTCGTGCCTGTGCTCTACTGTGTCTTCGCAGGCAATGGAGTTAAGAACGTACGTCGTAAATTGCGTAAAGCTTCACAAAAACACAAGTAAACAATGAAATCAGTCTTTATAGCTTTCGACCAGGCTCATCATGATGCCATAATCCGTATTCTTGATAAGACAAGTTGCCGCGGATTTACATCCTTCGGTAATGTCGAGGGGCGAGGTACTTCGACTGGTGACCCTCACTATGGGAGTCATGCATGGCCGTCTCTTGCTTCGGCAATACTGACAATTGTCGATGACGACAAAGTCGACCTCCTTCTGCATCGACTGCGAGTGCTTGACGAGGAGAAACCTATGCTGGGCCTCAGAGCTTTCGTGTGGAATGTCGAACAAACAATCTGAATTAATGCCGGGTGGTGTGAAAGCTACCCGGCAATCTAACTTTGAGTTGCTGCGGATTTGCGCTATGATGATGGTGCTTTTCGTCCACAGCGACTTTCTTGCCCTAAAGCCACCCACCGTTGCTCAAACCCTTGTTGAGCCTGGTGGAGTGGCATTGCGCATTTTCGTAGAGATGTTGTGCATTGCCAGCGTCAATATCTTCGTAATGATTTCCGGCTATTTCGCTATCCGGCCTATGCGTAAGAATGTGTTTAACTTCGTGTTTATCCTCATATTCTGGCGAGTACTCATCGAAGCGATGTCCATTTGTGCAGGCACAGTTCCTCCAGGCAGAACGGCATGGTTGTTTATACTGCCGGGATATTCCGACTGGTTTGTTCAGAACTATCTGTTGCTGATGCTTTTAGCTCCGGCTGCCAATGCACTGATAGATAAATGGAGCAAACGGAAACTGCGAGCCTTTCTGATAATATTTTTCAGTGTTGAACTAACATTGGGGTGGCTGTTGATGCCGTGGTACGACTCTCCATTCAACAGAGGCTATTCGATAGTATCGTTTGTAGGACTTTATTTGCTCGCCAGATATATCAGGCTCTATGTCAGGGCCGATATGCTGCGTCCGTCGCGCGCTGTCATTTATTTTGTAGGACTGGCATCAATATGTTCATTGATAATGTGGCTCTCACTGAGGTTTAAGATATGTCATGAAGAAGTGCTTAAACTGCTTATAGCCTATTCCGGTATTCCAGCCATTCCATTGGCTGTGATAGCGGTGTGTGGAATACGAACTCTCAAATTACAGTCGAATGCAATCAACTCGCTTGCCGGTTCTGCATTTGTAATTTATCTTGTGCATTTTAATCCACTTGTCATCAATCATTTCATAGCATACTGTCGTTGGCTCTACAAGTTGAGCGGTATATGGTGTTATTTTGTTGCTTTTCTCGTAAGTGCCATAGTCTTTTATCTCGGTTGCTGGAGTTTAGACCGTCTTCGCCTCCGAATATGGGATGTGTGGATGCCAAGGTTGATTTGCAAGGTTCGTGGTTTTTCACTAATTTCGCGCAAATGAATGATTATACGCCATGTTAGACAAAATTGAAATCCTCAAAAAAGAAATCGGGGCACTGACGGCAGCGTCTGCCGCACAGGCAGAAGAATTGCGTATAAAATATCTGAGCAAAAAAGGACTCGTATCAGCCTTGTTCGCTGAGTTCAAAGGGCTTGACCCAGAGCAGAAACGTACGCTTGGAGCGCCCCTGCAGGCTCTGCGTGCTTATGCCACTGACAAGATTAATGAGCTTAAAGCCGGTGTGGCTACCGCTTCAGCAACGGATGCATGTAAGATAGACCTTACCCGTACGGAAGCCCCGCTTCCCACAGGCACCCGACACCCTCTTTCTCTTGTCCGCAACGAAATAATCGATATTTTTTCGCGTATGGGCTTCACAATAGCCGAAGGCCCGGAAATTGAGGACGATTGGCATGTATTTTCATCGTTGAACTTTGCACCCGACCATCCGGCCCGCGACATGCAGGATACATTTTTCGTAAACCGGGAAGCATCCGATGTTCTTTTGCGTACGCATACATCATCTGTCCAGACTCGTGTCATGGAGTCGACGCAGCCACCCATACGCATTATCTGTCCCGGACGCGTCTATCGCAATGAGGCCATTTCAGCGCGTGCACATTGTTTCTTCCACCAGGTTGAAGGCCTGTATATTGATAAAAACGTTTCGTTTGCCGACTTGCGTCAGGTACTTATGTACTTTGCTCAAGAAATGTTTGGTCCAGACACCAAGATTCGTCTTCGTCCGAGCTATTTCCCCTTTACAGAACCTTCGGCAGAAATGGACATCAGTTGTGACCTTTGCGGGGGAAAAGGATGTGCTTTCTGTAAGGAAACCGGATGGGTGGAAATCCTTGGTTGCGGTATGGTAGACCCTGCGGTTCTGTCAGCATGCGGCATAGACCCGGATGTATATTCCGGCTATGCGTTCGGAATGGGTATAGAACGTATCACCAATCTTAAATACAGAGTGAAGGACCTGCGTATGTTCTCAGAAAACGACATACGTTTCCTCAGCGAATTTGAGGCTGCACACTGAAAAGAGGGTCATGACGATAAAAGAAAGATATGAGGGGGTATTGTCTCGCTTTGCCGAGACGATGCCCTCTCCGCATACTGAGCTTGAGTATGACACTCCATTTCATCTGTTGCTCGCTGTAATTCTTTCTGCTCAATGTACAGACAAGCGAGTCAATATGGTTACTCCGGAGCTGTTCAAGCGCTTCCCTCGTCCGCAGGATATGGCTGCCGTTGAAGCCGAGGATGTCTTCCCCTACATCAAAAGTGTCACTTTTCCCAATAATAAATCAAAGCATCTGATTAAGGCGGCTCGAATGCTGACTGAAAAATTCGCGGGAGAAGTGCCTGATGACATAGACAGCCTTATGGAATTGCCCGGGGTAGGGCGTAAGACAGCCAATGTGATGCTTGCCGTCGTATGGAATAAGGCAGCCATGGCGGTTGATACTCACGTGTTCAGAGTCAGTAACAGAATAGGATTGACAGACAATTCGAAAACGCCTCTTGCCACAGAGAAAACATTGGTGGAGTACATTCCCGCCGAATTGTTATCGACTGCTCATCATTGGCTCATACTTCATGGCCGCTATGTGTGTAAGGCCCGAAAGCCTTTGTGTGAGGAATGTGTCATAAGTCAATATTGTAAACAATACACAGGTAAGTAAAAAAACAATCAGGCCGCCTGCTTAATTTTAGGCGGCCTGATTGTTTTATTTCGGTCTCTTTTTTTAGAAAGGGAGGTCATCGTTGTCTGCACCGGCAGCCTGAGCCATTGGGTCGAATGGCGGGATACCGTCTGAAAGTCCTGAAACGACTTCAGGGCCACCCATAGTTCCGCCCTCATTCTTTACTGCCTTCCAACCGCGAATGTCGGTATACCAACGCCCGTTGAACTCACGGCTTTCGATGTCGAAACTTATCGTAACCTCATCTCCTATATTCAGAGGGAACTGGTCAGCTCTTTCGCCAAAGAAGTCAAATTTAACTTTTCGGGGATATTGGTCATGAGTCTCAAGCACATATTCCTGCTTTTTCCAGGCATTGCCGGCTTTCGAAGTGCCTTGCTGCAGGGGTAGCACCTGTATGATTTTACCTTGTACTTCCATTAAAAAAATTATTAGATGTTCGTAAATATATGAAGTGCAAATTTAAGAAAAATAATGAAACTATAATATAATACCACCTAAAACCTGTCATGATTTTATCATGAGTCAATAATTCCGGATATGGAGAAAAGCAGTTGTTGAGCAAGTCGGACTGAACAATTTGTGAGTGGCAGGTGTTTGAATTGCAAATAAACCTTAAAAATAGTTTGATTTATGGAAAAGACAATTACACATGCCCAGATTAAGGCGGCTGTAGAGGAAGCTTACAATGAATGTAAGGGAATTACCGGTGGCCATAATGCCGATTATATTCCTTTCCTTGCAAACATCGACCCCAACTTGTTCGGCTTGAGTGTTACTCTGCTTGACGGTACTACTATCAATGTAGGTGATACTGATTACAAATTCGGTATCGAGTCTGTATCGAAAGTCTTGACGGCTATCCTTATCCTTAAGCAGCATGGAGCAGATACCGTGTTGCAGAAAATCGGAGCAGATGCTACAGGACTGCCGTTCAACTCAATCTTCGCAATCTTGCTTGAAAATGACCATCCGTCGACTCCGTTGGTAAACGCCGGTGCTATCACAGCTTGTTCTATGGTAGAGCCGAAAGGCGATTCATGGGGCAAATGGGAGGCTATAATCAATAATATCGCCGACCTTTGCGGCTCTCCCGCTCAGGTAATCGATGAGCTTTACAAATCTGAATCGGAAACCAACTTCAACAATCGTGCCATAGCTTGGCTGCTTAAGAATTACAACCGCATCTACGACGACGTTCCGATGAGTCTTGACCTCTATACACGTCAGTGTTCAGTAGGTATCACGGCTTCACAGCTTTCGATTTGTGCAGGTACGATTGCCAACGGTGGTCTTAACCCTGTAACCAAATCACAGGTGTTTGCCCCGGAACTTGCACCGAAAATCACAACTCTGATATCTTCTGTAGGTTTCTATCAGAACACAGGAGACTGGCTTTATACATCGGGTATTCCGGCCAAGAGTGGTGTAGGCGGTGGTGTATTGGGTGTATTGCCAGGTGTAATGGGTATAGCAGCTTTCGCTCCCCCGTTGGATGTAGCCGGCAACTCAGTCAAGGCTCAGGCCGCAGTTAAGGCTGTGATGAAAAAATTAGGTCTCGGAGTATTTAATGGAGACCGTGTCATCGTTACAGAGTGATGAGAGATAGTCAACGGAATAGATATTCTAAAGTAGAATTATTAAAAACACACAATTATGCAAGTCAAAACAGGTAAAGGCGCTATCTCGATGATGGTCGTCATAGCGATATGGTCATTATCACTTGCCGTTGACCTTCCGGGTCTGGCAGTGACTCCGATAGAAGGTAGTCTGCGTTCAATCTTTACGGATGCTACTGATTTCAAAATCCAGATGCTTACCGTGCTTCCCAACTTGGTTATTATACCATTTGTGTTGCTTTCAGGTAAGTTGTCGGAAAGCCGTCATAAAGTGGCGGTCATCACACTCGGTACTGTATTGTACCTCGTGGCCGGTGTATGGTCGATATTCTGTAACTCTCTGACCGGGTTGATTTGGCTGAGCTGTCTGTTAGGTGCAGGCTGTGGTCTTATCCTCCCCTTCTCGACAGGTCTTATCGCCGATGTATTTACTGGCAAATATCGTATGAAACAGATGGGTATTATCTCTGCTATCGGTAATATAGCCCTCGTGCTTGCAACATTTGCAGTTGGCTACCTCGTAGCAGGCGACCTTCATGACACATGGCATAGAGCATTCTTCGTATATCTGATACCATTGCTCTCATTGGTTCTGATACCCTTCTTGCGCAAAATACCGAAATCAGACTATCAGTCAGCTCCCGCAGCATCTGACGATGCAACTAAAACTGCTGCTGCAACTCAGACTGTTCCCGCAGTTGATGCCGACGGTTTCTCAACCAAAGGTCAGACTGTTAAAGGTGGCTTCTACATCGGACGTACAGTATGGTTGCTTCTCGCTTATTTCTTCTTCGTGTTTGCAACATGTATACCGTGCTACTACCTGCCAAACTTCAAATGGATTTCTTCAGAAGATGCTTCTACAATGACATCTGTATTTTATTTCGCAATGTTCGTGGTAGGTCTGGCTCTTACGCCGGTGATGAAAACATTCCGTAAGTCTACGTTTATCGTGGCTACTTCGATGATAGTAGGTAGTTTCGCACTGTTCGTATTCGTTCACCAGAGTGTAGTAGTTTATATCATTGCCGCAGCGCTTTGTGGTCTTGGCAACGGTATAGCACAGCCTATCTTCTACACAAAGGCTACCGAGGTCGTCACGACCGACAGCAAGTCGACACTTTCGCTGGCTTATCTGCAGGTGGCCAACTATGTGGCAATCTCCATGGTGCCGGTTATAATTGGTGCAGGTGAGAAAATCTTCAACACAACTTCTACCATGTTCCCATTCATATTCGTCGGAATTGCATCAGCAATAGTACTCGTATTCGTGATACTTCGTTGCCGTCACTTCGTATTCGGAATGTCGAAGAATTACTTCTAATTATAATAATTAAAAAACAATAACCTTTAATCTTGTTGTCGGGCCTGTGAGCCCGGCAACTTTATAAAAAATACTATCATGACACAAACAGCAAACAAACCCAGAATCCTGATTATCTACACCGGTGGTACAATCGGTATGGTAGAAACAGCTAACGGCCTTCAGCCTTTTGACTTCTCACATCTTATGGATAATGTACCAAAGATTGGAATGTTGGGCTACGACATTGAAAGTGTTCAATTTCCGCAGCCGATTGATTCATCGAACATGAACCCGTCTTATTGGAATCAGATAGTAAAACCTATAGCCGACCGTTACGACGATTTTGACGGTTTTGTGGTTCTGCATGGTACAGACACTATGGCCTACACAGCTTCTGCTTTGTCGTTTATGCTTCGCGACCTCAGCAAGCCTGTTGTAATCACGGGCTCACAGCTTCCTATCGGCGATGCGCGCGAGGATGGTACTGAAAATCTGATTTCCGCGCTTCAGGTAGCAGCGGCTAAGGATGAGAATGGCGACCCGATGATTCAGGAAGTGGTAATCTCGTTCCAGGATTATATCGTGAGAGGATGTCGTTCGACCAAGTTCACATCGACAGGTTTCCATGCCTTCAAGAGCTTCAACTATCCAAATCTTGGCGACATTGACCTGCATATTACATACAACAAGCCGTATCTGATGCGCCATTCTACTGGTCTGCCACTCAATCCGTTCTATTCAATGGATTCCAACATCCTCGTGATGTGGCTCTACCCGGGCATTACCGAAGATGTTGTGAAAGCTCAGCTTGCAACTCCCGGCATAAAGGGTGTCGTACTTCGTACTTTCGGAGCGGGAAATGCACCTACTGAGCAGTGGTTCCTGGATGCGCTTAGCGATGCTATCAGTCGCGGATTGATTATCTTCAACGTTACACAGTGTCTCAATGGCGGTGACGAACAAAAGCGTTACTACACCGGCGATATGCTTGCTAAAACAGGTGTTATTTCGGGCTACGACATCACAGTCGAGGCTGCCGTGACAAAGATGATGTATCTGCTCGGTAGCGGAATGACTGCAGATGAGGTCAAGAAGTATCTTACTACTCCTATCGTGGGCGAAATGACCGTTGATTAATTATTGAAATATCAAACTGCCTGTAAATCAGGTAAGACAAAAGGCCTGGATGTAATTTCACATCGAGGCCTTTTGCGTTGATTGCCGGCAGTACTAAAAATATCGGGTTACATTGACACTTACTCTGTTTTCCCTGAATGACATTCCTGTTTTAAGCAGGTCGGTCATTCCTATGTCCGCTTCCCAACTAAGTGTCCACATATTCCACGGAAATCCAAGTCCGATTTTCCATGCACAGTCGACTCTCCTCTGGTTGCCTTCTTTCCCGAACATTGGTAGTTCAGAACCGTAAATAAGGCTTTTATCTTTCATACGGACATCGCCGGTAAATGCGTAATTGAGTTCTGGCCCGGTAAATATGGTCATGTCAAAACGGTTGGCAATACTGAATTCGTATCCGGCAACTATTGGGATTCGAATACCTGCTTTATAAATTCCCGGGTCTTTTTCCGCTATAATTCCGGATGAACTGGTAATGATGAGGTCTTTATAGGAATATGTATCGTAGAACAAGGAAATTCCCGGCTCAATATAGAAGTTGCGTCCAAGGTAAATATTACAAACTGCACCGAGTGTGCCTCCATATCCTATGCGGTACATTTCAACACCTCCGGCTGCGCCATGCCATTTTCCTGGTATATTGATGTCGAATGCTGCTTTTATTCCCCAAATTGGTTTAGTGTTATCTTCTGTTTGAGCGTATGCTTTAACACTTAATACAACGATGAGTGATAGCAGCAATATCCGTTTCATGCGACACGTCTGGTTTGTTATATATAAAGAAACGTAATCACATATCAGATATTATTTTTCTGCAGACGCTCTGTGTCCCATTATGGATTTCATGTTTGTTTGAGCCCATTCAGTCAACTGCATGATGATAGGTACGAGGGAACGTCCGATGTCTGTAAGTGAGTATTCGACTTTAGGTGGTACTTGTTGATAGCATTTGCGTGATATGAGTCCGTCAGCCTCCAATGTACGCAATGTTGATGCGAGTACTCTTGAAGAAATGTCAGGTATCATTCTCCCCAGTTCATTGTAGCGGATAGGCTCGTTTTCACTCACTACGAGTATTACAAGGAGTGCCCATTTATTGCCAAATCGAGCTATTACATTGCGAACGGGGCATATCTCTATAATTGAGTTTAGTTGTGATTTCTTCCTCATTTTTCAGATATTTTTTCAATGCAAAGATACTATCTGTAAGCTGTTTCTCCAAGTGATGCATTGAGCGTAAATATTTTGGAATTTTAATATTTTTATAAAGTGCTGATATCCACTAAAAGCGATAAATATGTTACTAAGTCATATTTTTATAACCTCTTGTATTGAAATGTATAAAGTAATAATTTTGATGTCGTTAAATATGTCTAACCTATTAAAAAGTATTATTGTGACACGAATTAACAATGTCGTAATGAAACACACCGCTCAGGCTTATCTCTGTTCAAACATCGAAAAAGAAACTCCGTCGGGAGCATGCGGTTCTGCTTGTGGTGCGGGTGATGAAAAGCCCGAACAAAAACCGGCTGCATGCGGTTCTGCATGTGGTGCAGGTGATAAATAAACTTCAACGTTTTAACCGGTAGACTCCGATGTCTCAGTTATTGTTGCATCGGAGTCTGTATTTTTGTAAAAGAACATGGAATATTTTGCTTTTCAATGGCACATAACCGATTGTTGTGACCAACGTTGTGACCATTGTTATATATTCTCGGAAGGACATCCACATATTGTCGAGATGTCAATGGCAATGGCAGAGAATGTCGTAGAACAATGTGTGAATATGTCCACACGGCTGGAGCGGTTGCCATATTTCTATATTACAGGAGGCGACCCCTTACTTCATCGTAACTTCTGGGAAATTCTTGCCATGCTCAAAAGTCGGGATATTCCATTCACAATTCTCGGTAATCCTTTCCATGTGACAGATAAGGTATGCATGCGTCTCAAAGAAATGGGTTGTCAGAAGTATCAACTGTCAATAGACGGTATGAAGCAAACTCATGATTCGATAAGGAAACCGGGCTCATTCGATGCTACTCTCAAAGCCATAGAGGTGCTTAAGCGGAATGGTGTAAGAGTTGCAGTAATGACGACTGTATCGGGTAGTAATATGGCTGAAATTTCCGATGTAGTCGACCTTGTAGTGGAAAATGGAGTAGACGTATTTGCTTTCGGCAGATATTGTCCTACATCTGGTGAGAAGTCGACGCATATCTCTCCGGAAGAATATCGTGAATTTCTCGACATTATATGGAGAAAATTCGCACAATATAAGGACAGTGGAACGATATTCAATCTTAAGGACCACCTGTGGACATTGTATCTGTACGAAAAAGGATTATTCCGAATTCCTGAAAATTCTGACCCGGAGGCTATTTATGACGGTTGTCATTGCGGTGATTGCCATTTTACCATCCTGCCGGACGGTAATGTAATGGCATGCAGGCGTTTTGAGAGTGTGGTCGGGAATATGTTTATCAAGCCACTCGTTGAGCTGTGGAATACTCCTGAAATGGAATTTTACCGCCAATACAATCAATTTGAGAAGTGCTCGCGTTGTGAACTTCTGAGATTTTGCCGCGGATGTCCTGCGGTTGCTTATGGATATGATAAATCGTTTTATGCCCCTGACCCTCAATGTTGGAAAGAAATATGAAAGCTGTACTATTGACTAAACCGTGTGAGGCGACAGATATGTCACTCGTTGACGTGCCTGTGCCTGAAGTCCGTCAAGGCTGGGTTTTAATACGTGTCAAGGCGTTTGGCATAAATCATTCAGAAGTACTGTTGCGAAAGTTTGAAGTAGCGCAGGATTACATACACAAGCCGATAATACCGGGTATTGAATGTGTCGGAGAAATTGTCGATGCTTCAGACAGCCGGTTTGTCAATGGCGATAGAGTCATGGCGATGATGGGTGGCATGGGGCGTAGTTTCAACGGTAGCTATGCACAATATGTATTGATGCCGTCAAGCCATGTCTTTAAGGTTAACAGTATGACAATCTCTGATTGGTCGGAATTGGCTGCGATACCGGAAACTTATTATACGGCGTATGGGTCGTTGACATTGTCTTTACAACTTTCGGAGTATGATACTCTTCTAATTCGCGGCGGAACGTCGACCGTCGGATTTGCCGCTTTACAGTTAGCCAAAGCTATGGGGGCTCACGTGATATCTACTACTCGAAGCCGAGACAACTTTGATGTATTACATAAGTATGGTGCAGACGAGGTTATGCTCGAGGGTGCTGATTTTTCCAACAGGTTGCTTCAGCAATATCCGGGAGGAGTGACAAAAGTTCTGGAATTAGTTGGTGCATCGACTTTGCGAGAGTCATTACGGATTACCTCGCGTCATGGTATAGTCTGTCACACCGGATTACTTGGTGGTGTCTATGGAATGAAAAACTTCGACCCTATAAAAGAGATTCCGTCAGGGGTATATATGACAGGCTTTTATAGCAACTCACCTCAGCAAATGGATGTTGATGAGATGATGAAGCTGATTGATAAAAGTAGTATTAAGCCTGTAATAGCCGGCATGTTTACATTCGACCAAATATCTCAGGCTCATAACCTTGCTGAGCAAAGAGAGAAGGTAGGGAAAATAGTCGTGACGATATGATTTTTTAGATAATCATCAAAGCAGCTTAAGCGCTATTGCTGCGCAAGCTTCTGCATCGCACAACGCATTATGATGGTTGTTCATGTCATAACCACACGCGGCTGCCGAAATATGTAATTGGTGGCTCGGCAGGTTCAGA
Source organism: uncultured Sangeribacter sp. (assembly GCA_964452865.1). Lineage (GTDB taxonomy): Bacteria > Bacteroidota > Bacteroidia > Bacteroidales > Muribaculaceae > Lepagella. Next base: position 23,184 of record CAYVNJ010000014.1, read on the forward strand.
CAACGGCGTGAGGCGGCCAGTGTGCAATAGAACTCATATTGCGGATATGTCATACCATATTCGTCGAATACTGCTTTAAGACAGCTTTCGTCGAATGGCTTGTTGTGTGCTACGAGGGGTAGGCCGGCAATGCGGTCGCTGATTTGTGCCCATACTTCAGGAAATGCAGGCTGGTGGTCGGTGTCATTTCGCGTCAGGCCATGTATTGCTGTGGTCCAGTATGTATAGTAATTTGGTATGGGTTTGATAAGACTGTAAAATCTGTCTACTATCTTACCTCCACGAACAATTACTATACCCACACTGCAAACGCTCGAACGTTTTCCGTTTGCTGTCTCGAAATCTATTGCTGCAAAATCAGTCATTACAATCTTATTTCTTTTTCGATTTTGGATAGGGGAGTACTCCCCATAAAGTTTCGATGACTTTTAATGCTTTTGAGTGGTCGTCGAAATTCAAAATGTATGCTTCCTGAGCTCCAGGATATGGATGTCCGGTTTCAGCTTCGGCCATAAGTTTTTGGAGGCATGGTAGTATTTTTATGTAGGCTATATTGTCGCACGCAGTAATGACTCATTTGTCGTTGACATAGATGATATAATCTCCCATCATTTTACGGCTGCGGATTTCGCCAAGTGGAGAGAGTGACTTACAAATGAAAGTAATAAATTCGGTCGTACATGCCATGACTTACAGGTTTATTTATCAATTGTGCGAAGTGCCCCGGTATAGCTGTCCATAACAAATCCTTTTACGCTAATGCCTTCGGGTGGCATAAGGGGATGATTGGCTATCAGGTCGACGGTCTCTGCCACTGCTGCGTCAGTATCTTCAAAACCATGAAGCCATTCTTTCAGATTTATTCCACAATGCTGCATCAGATTGATATGTTCTTCGCTGACCCCGCGCTTTTTCATCAGCTCAAGCATTTCAGTTGCATCCATGCCTTGTACGCCGCATCCTGTATGCCCAATCACCATAATTTCGTTGACACCAAGCTCATAGACGGCAATTAGCAGAGAACGCATGGTAGAATCGAATGGATTGACAATAGTAGCACCTGCATTTTTGATAATCTTGACATCGCCATTGCGGAAACCGAGAGCGGCTGGTAGTAATTCAACCAATCGGGTATCCATACACGTGACAATAGCTATTTTCTTATCAGGGTACTTGCTGGTGGCAAAGCGTTTGTATTCACCATCGCGCACGAAGCGTTCGTTGAATTCTTTTATCTGGTCAATCATAATGTGAAGATGTTAATGTTGAGGTGTTGATTCAGTTGTGTTTTCGTTATTCTGTTTTTGAGGGGTCAGATTTTCTTTTACTGCCACGGTGAACTCGGTATCGTCCTTATATCGCGCACACAGCAGATTACCAAATGCTTCAATCACAATACCTTTCTCGACAAGTTGAGCCCAAACTGATTTTAAATTTATGGAGTCGTTACATTTGTCAACGATTGTTTGGTATGGCTCTGTATAATCTTTGTGCCTTGAACGATATAAGCTGATTATGTATTCCAACAATATTTTTTCATTTTCACCATTAATGTCTTGTGTGTTGAGTGTGTTGATTAAAGAGTTTAATGAATGTTGGACATCAATCTTAAAGGCGCAATCTAAAGCTGTTGAAAGGAATTTCAGTAAGTCTGTTTTTAATTCCTGAATCATCATAGATTTACCGCAAAAGTTTTGGAAGAATAATAGTAGATATCTTTCTTGCAGCGTAATCTCAAATCCTCGGTCTAATTTTGCATTTACAGGAGATTCCGACATCAGGCGATTATATGCTTTGAGTAATATTTCAAAGTCTTCAATATACAATGTCCGGGCTAATAAGTATTCCGATAGATTGCCAATATCTTCTGGAACTTCAGTTAAACGTTGCAAGTATGAGACGGTTTCTTCTCTTCTCAGCCGCTGATACAATCCTTCGATGTCGTTATTAATGTCATCATTAATTTTAGCGATTTTAGATGTGGTGGTTTCTATTTCGTTTTTCAGGGCAACTATTTCACATTCTTTCTGAGTTACGCTATTCATTAACTTTTGCATGGACTTTTCTTTTCGTGATATATACCAGCCCAATAAGACACCTCCTATCGCCAGAATAAAGGCAAAGACATCCAGATTTCGGTTAGACGCATCAATACTATTGTTTATAGCGCTGTTTTCTTGGTCTATGATTTCTTTCTGTTTTTCTAACGAATACTCAATCGTATTCATTCGTTTCGATAAGACTTCAACTTCCGTTTGTAATGCCTTTGAGTCCGTGGCCTGCGTAGTTGCTTCTTTCGCGTTTGAGGGAAACGCATAGCAGGGGAGTAATGCGACTGTAAGGGTAATGATGAAGTTTCTAAATTTAATGTTGAATAATTTTTGCATCGGATTAAAAATAGTTCTCGTGTTTACACTTGACAAATTTAACCCTTTTTGATGAGATTCTCTAATTTACTGTGGAATTTGTGTCTTGGGAAAACGTCGGATTACGTCGATAGCATTTTTGACGTGAGACACATAATCAAAAAAGTCTTTTCGGAAGCTGAGATAATCAGTACATTCATGATAAGCAAGGATGCGTTCTGACATCTCAATCTTGGCAGCACACATAGCGGTTCGAATAACTATGGCATCTTTCTCAATATTGCTTTTCAAACGATGCATACGTTAGGCAACTTTACTACGACCAAATATATTGACTCCCCCTTATAACGTGACTGATGAAGATGGTTTTGCCGACAAGCTTGCAGACGCAACATCATTCCTGATTGGAGTCTTACCCACTATAGACCTTTCGCGACTTATGGTATCGTTTGCAGTTATTCCAAATATAAACGTATTGAGTGGAATAAGTAAGTACCTCATCACACGAATTTCCCACACGGGCATATATGCCGTCGAATTTTCGCCAATTATCAAAGCTCCTTAATCGTGTAAAATTCATGACAACGGCTTGAGTAATATTGAATTCATTGCCCCAACTGGCATTATATACTATTTTCAGCAGACTTTTATCTGACACTGAATACGGATTAAATATAAGTCTGCGACTGGCCAAAATGCTTATCAGTCTATTTCGACTGTATTCAATGTCATTCTTTGGCGGTATCAGCATAACGATTTAGACTTTGCAATTCCTAATATAAATTATGATGCTAGCCAGATGCAAATATAGCTGAAATTTCACAATCGGAAACACTGGCAAATGTATTCGTAACCGAAAGTCTTTTCAAACAAGCTTGGTGTTTAAATTGTTTTGAGTAAAAAAGGAATCTTCAAAATACTAAAAAATGAAAGTCATAGGAATAAATGGAAGCGCAAGAAAAGACTGGAATACTGACACTCTCGTTAAGAAAGCTCTTGAAGGAGCTGCTTCTGCCGGCGCAGACACAGAACTAATCGAGCTATATGCAGAACCTGTTAAGGGTTGTCTTGAATGCTTTGCATGCAAGCGAAAGGGCATAAATACTGGCGGACTATGTGCAATTCGTGATAATCTGCGTCCGCTGCTGGAGAAAGCGCTTGCTGCTGATGCTGTCGTAATAGGCTCTCCGAATTTCTTTGGATATCCTTCCGGAATGGTACGTGCGTTTATAGAGCGTTTTCTTTATCCACTGAGTTCGTATCAGATAGAAAACGGGCAGGTGGTAAGAGTCCTTGGTAAAAGAATTATTCCGGCTGGAGTAATATTTACTATGAATGCCAGTGAAAATGACTATACTACAGGAGGCTATGATGTCTCGTTGGGGATGACTAAGAACAATCTCGAATTCATACTTGGGTATGCTGAGCAATATAATTCCTACTGCACCCTTCAGTTCAAAGATTATTCAAAGATGAATGCCAACTTTTTTAATGCTGAAGAGAGATTGTTTCGCCATGAAACGCAGTTTCCTATAGACATGCAAAAATGCTTTGAAATGGGGAGACGTTTGGTGGACAAAGCTAAATCACTCAATCAATAAATGCTCGTAGAAATCCAAAGAATCGGTCACCAGGGTTCTTCTCCAAATACTTCCGTTAACATATAAGTTTTGAGGCCGCCTAACTTTTGATTGTTAGACAGCCTCTTTTGACGTCAAGCTGTATTTCGCTTGCTTCTTTTACTTTGTCTGCTTGAACAACCAATCTCTGACTGGCGTCAGTTTATAGGCATAATCAAAGGAATACATGTGTTCGCTTCCTTTCCCATCATCGGGTAATACTGATTTTGGTGTGAAGTTGATAATATTTATGGGTGAACCATTTGCAAGCATTGCGGCTGCCATTGAGTCTTGCTCATTCTGCGGGAGTTTGGCGCTCCATGTAGCATATTCATATTTAATTCCAGCATTATTTGCTGCATCTTCCACCGCCTGAATATTACTGAAAGAACTTCCCTCTTTCCCTGCGGTTACATATATGAATTTGTGCTTGACCAGTTCTCCAAATTTATTTGTATCCCAATGACAGTCAACAAACAATGAAGCTGCAAAAAGGTCTGGATAAGTTATGTTATAGTACATTGAAATCATTCCGCCCATGGACTGCCCTGTAGTGTATAGTCGGTTGGGGTCAATATTATTATCGGCCACAATACTTTTAAGCAAACTGATGACAATGTCAACTTCTTCGGTATGTGCGTATGCATCGTTGACGGCGACACCGGAATATTGCGGAACGAGTACATAGCAAGGATGCTTTGCCTGAGAACTGTCAGTAGCCCATACCAAAGCTCCGTATCCCTGTGTCAATGGACGTGTCACATCTGCGCCTGGAGTGCTTGCATCGGCCATGAAGAGTACCAGAGGATAATTGCGAGACATATCCATGTTCTTTGGTGTGAAAAGATTATATCGAATTGTTTTGCCAGTTAAAGAGTCGTTAAATTCAAATTGTTTGAATTCAGGCACTTCTGTTTTAATCATTGACTGCAATACGTCATCGTGCGTTTTATCGATAACAGGACCTCCTCCCGGAGTTCCAAGCTGCGGTCCGCCAACTTTGTTGCCTTCTTTTACTTGTTCTACGGACGATTGATTGACAACTCTCTCGCTTTTCAATGAAGATGGCGAAGCTATGGCGTCAAGGCCGCTTATCACGGAAAATATCATAATCGAGTTGAAAATAATTTTTCTACATTCCATACTATTGTCTTTTATATTCATCTATAAAAATATAAGGACAAATCGCCTTAAAAGTTTAGTGAAATGATGAACGTTTGCTCATTAATGATTAACAAATCTTCTTGTCAGTAGCGTGTAATACAGTGCTTTATGCAGCAAAAGAAACTCCGGTAAAAAGTAATAATAATAGCTAATTGGCGTTACATGAATATGCGAAAACTACTGATAATTGCCATATCATTTCTATGTTTCAATGTTTGTAAAGCACAGTCTCAATCTGATGTTAATGTCAGTGAAGGTGGCTATGGTATGGTCAAAACCAACATAACTGTTAACGCCGACCATGCATGGGGTGCAGTCAGTGACGGATTTGGTGCGAGAGTCTCCTATGAGGCATATAAAAACAAATGACTGACTGTATCGGCTAATGCAAAATACAATTCTGTAAAGGTTGATTTCGATGAAGGAGAACTTAGCGAGGGATATTCGCCTGAGTCGATATCAATCAACGGTATCCACATAATGGCTCAATTGGGTGCGACAGCATCCGTTCGAACAAAGCTGTTTGGGAAACCTGTGATGGGTATAGCTATGTTGAATACCGAGTGGGCTGTCGGTGGTTTTGAACGGATTTCAGGCACGATTATGGGTATGATAATGCTTAAAGCTACCCAAAGTACACAGTTTGGCATAGGACCTTTAGCGATGATAAACACAACCTCTAAGATACCGGCATTTCTTGTTTTTGTCTACCGTCATAGATTTAATGAAAAATTGGCTTTGAACTTATATGGAGGTATGTTTGGACTGGATTATAATCCTAATAGAAACAATCTGCTTTCCATTGGAGCTGATATAGATGTCAAAGGGTTTTACTTCAAACCAAAACAAGAAGATTTACCTGAAATGTGCCGTTTTACATACACCTCGTTTCGCCCGATGATTAAGTATAGACTTCGATTGAGGCAAAACTTCTATCTTGATGTGCAGGGAGGTGTAGCTCTCCCTATGTCATGCAGAGTAAATGGAAAGAACGGTTCAAAAGAGTATTTTGAGTGTAATCAAAAACCCTCGCCATTTCTTCAAGGCGGAATATCCTACTCCCTATAACAAATAAACTCCCACTGTATTTCCTTCCCGATGCAGAAGTGGTTAACTTGTTGAATTACAAGAGAGTATGAATTGAAACCGTACAAGGTTCGTACATTTTCTCTTTTTGTAAGTTGTTAACTTTCTGCAACTTAATACATTACAAGCCGCATTTGCCAAACCGACAACAGTGACTCAATGCAAAGTTAGCG
>CAYVNJ010000015.1:0-29495 GCA_964452865.1 uncultured Sangeribacter sp.
ACTTAAACACACACGCGGCTACTACGGCAGCCGTCGCAACGTATGGACTGTAGCCAAGAACACCTGGGAAAAGGGTCTGACTTACGCATACCGCGACCGTAAAAACAAAAAACGCGACTTCCGCGCATTGTGGATTCAACGTATCAATGCCGCAGCTCGTATGGAAGAACTCTCATACAGTAAGCTGATGGGTCTTATCCATAAAGCAGGCATCGAGATTAATCGTAAAGTTCTCGCCGACCTGGCAATGAACAACCCTGCAGCTTTCAAGGCTATCGTTGACAAAGTAAAGAATGCTTAAGTAAGCTAATAATAAAGATTATTCAACCGTAGGGTGTGATACGAGATGTATCACACCCTATTTTATTAACACTTATTAACAAGAGTGTGCAAAAATCAGGCATTGGGCAGTCCGTATATTTGCACTGTGATAATTCCCTAATATATGTATAACAAAAAAACAGCAATTTATGAAGGCAAAACTTTTTCTTGGACTAATCTACGGACTCGGTCTGACGATTGCGATTCTTAATATAAAGAATTTATTCGTATAGCCGTCAAGCCTCTGAGTGAGTCTCGTGTGAACTTTTCATAGATTTATTTGTCTATATTAATGTAAGTAGTCTTTACGCGACTTACGGGTGAGCTGAGAGCTCTCCTTAATAAAACAATGCTATCGCGTAAAAACGGAGATGAGTTGCGACTCACCTCCGTTTTTCTTATTTAATCCGGTTTCCTTGTTCAGAACATAATCTTATCTGTCGAGAGGGTAGCACCACTTCGCATTATACCGACATAAAGTTCGAAATCCTTGGTACTCTGATGACGTGCAAGGGCCTCATTATCGACCCAGGTTTCACAAATCATCATGACGTCAGGTCGCGTCTCGCTTTGAAAAATATCGTATGCCTTACAGCCTTCTTCTTTCAAAGAGAGCTGAGTCAGAGCCTTGGCCGCAGCAAGAACTTCCTCATGAGCCCCCGAGTTGACCTTAATAAAACAATTAATGCGTATCATTACAAGTGTGCAAAAGGATATGTTATTTACGTATAAATCTGATTGAAGATTTAAGTTTATCGGCTACAATCAAACCGACAATTATGAGGAAACAGCCGACATATCCTATGAATGAAATGCGTTCGTTAAGAGTTATGGCGGCAACAATCATTGTGACCAACGGCTGAAAGTATATATAATTATTAGCCATGACAGGACCAAGTATTTTCATCGCCTCATTCCAAAGTATATATGCAACGGCTGAACAGAAAACGACAAGAAACAGGAAATTCAGAAGAAACTTTGGCTGCGACATGTCGAAAATCGGACCTAACTGTATTGGGCCATGCTGCATAAAAAGAATGGGCAAAGACGTAATTACACCATAGAAGAACAACTTGCGGGTAATAAATAGAGAAGAGTATATCGGTATTAGCCTCTTGACAATAATGGTATAAACAGCCCAGGACATGGCAGCCGACAGAGCGAGTAAATCGCCGAGGGGATGGATTTCTATACCTTCGCCATGGCTGAAAATAATACATCCCACACCGATAAAGGCCATGATTGAGCCCAAGGCCACTCCGAATTTTATTTTATTACGGAAGATAATGGCCATAAGTATGGTAGTGAATATAGGCGACACCGCCGAAAGCAAAGACACATTCCCGGCTGTAGTATTTTCAAGCGCGAAATTCTCTGTTACGAAGTAAATCGGACCTGAGCAAACACCGCACATCAGCAACGATAATTCGTCACGCCAAGAATTGGAAAATATTTTTTTGAATGTAAGAAGCAACAAAATAAGGTAGGCGGCAATAAAACGGTAGACGTACATCTCGACCGGAGAATATCCGCCATCTACCATAAGTACTTTTGTACAAATGAAAGATGTACCCCATGCGCTGACGGTTAGCAACGCGCCTATATGGCCGAAAAGTTTAATATATTTTGAAAAGCCTTTTTTAGCTGCTGCAGGAGTGTGTAGGTGCTCTTTGGCAGATGAAGTTGAGCTCATAGTTAGATTTTTGTGCAAAATTAGTTAAAAATATCCTGAGTGCAAAACTATGTCATGAGCCTCCAATCATGCTAAGGAACTGTTCTTCGTCAATAATAGGAATACCAAGCTTATTGCATTTATCAAGCTTTGAGGGTCCCATATTCTCACCGGCCAGTACGAAGGATGTTTTGGACGATATCGAGCCGGCGTTCTTGCCACCTTGTGCTTCAATCAACTGCTTATATTCCTCACGCGAATGCCGTGAGAAAGTACCACTGATAACAATGGTTTTCCCTGCCAAAGAATCACCAGTGTCAGCTCTTTCGCTGTCAGGAATATACATTCTTACACCAGCCGATTTCAGAGCTTCAATATTGGCTATATTGACAGGTTCGCGAAGAAAATCATATATACATTGCGCGATGATAGGACCGACATCAGGAATGGCAGTCAACTGTTCTACCGACAAGGCGCAAAGGGTGTCCATATCACCGACCGACCGGGCAATCCTGCGCGCGGTTGTTTCTCCAACATTGGGAATAGATAATGCATAGACAACTCTTTCGAAAGGAACATTCTTTGATGCTTCAATTCCAGCCATAATACGTTCAGCAGTCTTCTGGCCTATGCGGTCGAGCGAAGCAAGGGCTTCCGGAGTCAAAGAATATATGTCTGCAATTGTTTTGACAAGCCCAGAATCGAACAATAACTCTGCAGTCTCTTCGCCAATACCGTCAATATCCATCATCCTGCGAGCCGCAAAATGTTCTATCTTGCCGGTGAGCTGAGGCCGACAACCGTATTTATTAGGACAGAACCAGGCTGCTTCCCCCTCATTGCGGACAAGGGGAGTTCCACATTCAGGACAATCTCGGACAAAAACTACCGGTTTTGCTCCAGGCTTTCTCTTCGATAATTCCACACCGGTGATTTTAGGTATTATTTCACCACCTTTTTCAACATAGAGATAGTCCTCCTGATGTATGTCGAGTTCGCGGAGAATATCGTCGTTGTGAAGCGACGCACGCTTCACGATTGTTCCTGACAGAAGCACCGGTTCAAGATTGGCAACAGGAGTCACGATACCCATACGCCCAGTTTCAAACGATACGAAACGTAAAGGAGTACATGCTCGCTCAGGATTAAACTTATATGCGATTGCCCAGCGTGGAGATTTTGCTGTATAGCCGAGATTCAGTTGCTGGCGGAGTGAATTGACCTTAAATACCAATCCGTCTGTGGGAACAGGCAAGGTCTTTCGTTGAGTATTCCAAAAATCGATAAACCGGTCGACCTCTTCCAACGAATGAAGCAATGTCATTTCCGGAGCAACCTTAAACCCCCATGCTTTGGCTGCCATCATGTTGTCATAATGATTGTCAAAGGGAAGAGAATCACCAAGCATGTAATATATGCGCGAGTCGAGATGACGGCGTGCCACCTCCCGAGGGTCTTGAGTCTTCAATGTGCCCGAAGCTGCATTGCGCGGATTTGCGAACAATGGTTCTTCGTTATAGGCTCTTTCCTCATTAAGACGTTCGAAGCTCTGCCACGGCATGACTATCTCGCCACGGATTTCAAACTCATCAGGATAACCGCATCCAGCAAGAACAAGCGGTATCGAACGTATAGTCTTCACATTAGCGGTCACATCATCTCCCTGAGAACCGTCGCCACGGGTTAGAGCCCTTACCAACCGTCCGTGCTCGTAGAGCAACGAAATAGACACACCGTCATATTTCATCTCGCCGACAATAACAAATTCTTCACCTTCAAGACCATTATCGACCCTGCGGAACCATTCATCAACTTCCTCGATAGAATAAGTATTGGCAAGCGACATCATAGGACGCTGATGCTTCACGGTCTTAAATTTTTTTGTCAGGTCGGAGCCCACACGCTGAGTAGGAGACAGGGGGTCGGCAAATTCAGGATGTTCGGCTTCAAGACGCTCCAGTTCCTTTAGAAGCATGTCGAAATCGAAATCTGATATTTCAGGTTCATTCAACACATAATATTTATAATTATGCGAATTTATTTTATCGCGGAGACGCTTGATAGCTTCTTCTGGAGATATGTTCATAGTCAAACAGTTCGAATATAATTGAAAGATTATGCAAAAATACTGAAATATACCGAGGCTGACAAGGCAGTCTGTTTTGTGGATTAAAGAAATTTTTCCTAATTTTGCACGCAATAATTAAAATAGTCATACCAGATGTCATTTATTGCCGATAGAGTACAAATGGAAGGACTGACCTTTGATGATGTCCTCCTTATTCCGGCTTATTCGGAAGTTCTTCCACGCCAAGTAGACCTCACCACCAAGTTTTCGCGCAACATCACCTTGAACGTGCCGATTGTATCGGCCGCCATGGACACAGTGACCGAAAGCAGCCTTGCGATTGCCATAGCGCGCGAAGGCGGTATCGGTGTAATACATAAGAATATGAGCATTGAGGAGCAAGCACGTCAAGTGCATGCTGTCAAACGTGCCGAAAACGGCATGATATACGACCCCGTAACCATGCTTTGCGGCAGCACCGTAGGCGAAGCCCTCGCTATGATGCGCGAATACCACATCGGAGGTATTCCTGTGGTCGATTCAGCCGGCATGTTGAAAGGTATAGTCACCAACCGCGACCTCCGTTTCGAGCGTGACACTAACCGCATTGTCGACGAAGTAATGACTTCGACCGACATAGTGACCACAACCCAGTCAACAGACCTCGAGGAAGCGGCAGACATTCTTCAACGCCATAAAATAGAGAAACTTCCCGTTGTAGACCACGAAGGACGACTTGTAGGTCTTGTGACATTTAAAGACATCACCAAAGCCAAAGACAAACCACTCGCATGCAAAGACCGTCTGGGACGACTGCGTGTGGCTGCAGGCATTGGAGTGACACCCGACAGCATGAAGCGTGCCGAGGCTCTTGTGAAGTCCAACGTCGATGCACTTGTCATTGACACAGCCCATGGCCACAGCAAAGGTGTAATAGGTGTTCTTGAGGAAGCAAAACTCAATTTCCCCGACATAGACATAGTCGTTGGTAACATTGCCACCGGCGATGCTGCTCGCTACCTCGTCGACCACGGTGCAGACGGTGTTAAAGTTGGTATCGGCCCGGGCTCTATATGTACTACCCGGGTTGTTGCAGGCGTAGGTGTGCCTCAGTTGAGCGCGATATACGACGTTGCCAAAGCACTCGAAGGTACTGGTGTACCTCTGATTGCCGATGGCGGTATACGCTATTCGGGCGACATAGTAAAAGCTATTGCAGCCGGCGGCTCGTGCGTGATGCTTGGCGGAATGCTTGCCGGTGTCGAAGAGTCACCTGGCGACACCGTTATTTTCAATGGAAGAAAATTCAAGACCTACCGCGGCATGGGCTCACTCGAAGCGATGGAAAAAGGCTCTAAAGACCGCTACTACCAAGGCAACGAAACCGACGCGAAGAAACTTGTTCCTGAAGGTATTGCTGCCCGCGTACCTTTCAAGGGTTCGCTCTATGAGGTTGTCTATCAGATGCTCGGAGGTCTGCGCGCGGGGATGGGTTATTGCGGAGCAAAAGACATAGAAGCACTTCACCATGCCCGCTTCACACGCATCACCGCTGCAGGTGTATTGGAAAGTCATCCGCACGACGTTGCCATTACAAGTGAGGCACCCAACTACAGCCGTTCATAAAATTATAGACAGTATAATATAATTTTTTGGCTGATGTTTCGTTATAGAAAGCAGTAATAACCGAAACGCAAACAAGCACCATCACCCAAACACAAAACCTTAGATAATGAAGGGCAAAATCACTATCGCGTGCTGCGCAGGCGCACTATGTCTGGCATCCTGGGCGGCCAAAGACCCGGTGATTATGACAATCAACGGGATTGACGTACCGAGGTCGGAATTCGAGTACCTCTTTCATAAAAACAGCCAGCAACATCTTGGCGAGCAAACCATTGATGAATATGCCGAGATGTTCAAGATTTACAAACTGAAAGTAGCCGACGCACTTGCCGCAGGTATTGATACGACCGAAACATTCCGCAACGAATTCAATGGTTATCGCAATGAACTTGCAGCCCCATATATGGTCGACAGTGCATACGTAAACTCCCTCGTAAAAGAAGAATTCGACCGTACACGCGAAGATGTGCAGGCTTCGCACATCATGTTCTTCAAACAACCCGATGAAGAGAAAAATATTGAAATGCGCGCACGCCTCGACAGCATCCGCAGCGTGATATTGGCCGGTGGTGATTTCGAAGCGTTAGCACGAGAATTTTCTCAGGACCGCAACTCTGCACGCAACGGTGGCTCTTTAGGATATATTCCGGCAATGATTTATCCATATGCCTTTGAAACAGCAGTCTATACACTGCCTGAAGGAGAAGTATCGGACATTGTAGAAAGTGCTGCCGGCTATCATCTCATCAAGAGCGGCGCACATCGTCCGGCACGTGGCAAAGTTCTTGTAGAGCACATCATGAAGCTTGTTAAACAGGGAGCGCTACCCACAACCGAGAAGAAAATCCAGGAACAGATGGACAGCATCTACAATGCCATCACACCGGACAACTTCGAAGAACTGGCCAGCAAACTTTCAGACGACAAAGGCTCTGCACGCAACGGTGGCAAACTGCCTATGTTCGGCACAGGGCAAATGGTTCCCGAATTTGAGGACATGGCTTTCTCAATGAAAGTTGGAGAGGTGTGCAAGCCTTTCCGTACAAGCTATGGGTGGCATATCATCAAGAAGCTTGACAGCCAAGATATAGAAAGCTTCGACGAGATGAAAGACAAAATCCGTGCAAGGGTAACAGCTTCTCAAGATGAGCGCTCGAAAATGATACGCGACAATGAAGTCCGGAAACTAAATCAAAAATATAAAGGACGTCGCAACGACAAGGCTATTGCAGCCATGCGTGCAGACCTCGGTGAAGCCGGACTTGACAGCATTTTCCACGGTAAATATGATAATGCAACATCAGACGCCATATCACTCTACACTATTGGCAACAAGAAAGCAACAGCACGTGACCTTGCACGCCGACTGCGCAACATCAAGGCATCCAATCTTGCAACCGCTCAACAGCGTTTCGATACGGAACTTGACGAACTGACATCTGAAACTGCCATAAATTATGGTCAGGAACATCTGAGCGAAATATATCCTGACTACCGCAACCTGCTTAAAGAATATCGTGACGGCATGCTGTTGTTCGAAATAAGCAATCGCGAAGTCTGGGACAAAGCGTCAAAAGATAAAGAAGGTCTTGAAAACTACTTCAACAATCACAAATCAGAATATTCATGGAAGACTCCTCACATCAAAGGGTGGCTTCTCCAGGTAGAAAATGATTCGGTGGCCGACCTTATCAAGGCACGTCTTCCTCAACTTGCCGCTGACACACTGACACGTACTATACGCAAAGAATTCCCTGGAAAAGTACAGATAGACCGTTTCCTTGTAGAGAAAGGCAAGAACCCTCTGATTGATGACCTTCGCGGCGGTAAGACCGATATCCAGCCTCAGAATCCTAAATTCAGCCGTGTGTTCCTGTTCGGTGACAGAGAATTGATGAAACCCGAAGAGGTGACCGATGTAAAAGGTCTCGTGACAAGTGACTATCAGAATGAACTTGAAAAAGAATGGATTGACCGTCTCAAATCAAAATATCCTGTAACGGTCAACACCAAAGAACTCAAGAAAGTGAAATAACCCCTTACAGATAATAAATAATGAAGTCGCCTGCAGTTCTCGTGTGGGCGACTTCTTACATATAATGATGTTGGGCATGACAAATTTTTCATTAAATTTGTAATCTGAATTAAAAGTTGCATTCCTCATGCCTAAAAGACACATACCGATATTGATGCTTACTGTAATATTGTGCGCAGCTTGCGGTAGCAAAACGTCGCCCGATGAATCGGACGATGAGGTGTTGTTTGCAGTAGGCGAAGCTGTATTGACACGGTCGGATGTGGAAAGATTAATACCGGCAGGCATTTCCAAAGAAGACAGTATCCGTATGTTTGATGCCATAGTAGAACGCAATTTCAAATCAATGCTTCTGCAGGAAGTGGCATTACGCAATCTGACTCATCCGGAAGAGATAAAACAAAAGGTCAACGACTACAGAAACAGACTCATAATTGCGGAATACGAAAAGGAAATGGCCGATGCGGGTGCATCCAGCATCAGTGAAAAGAAAATCAAGGCATATTACTCGGCACACCACAATCAGATGAAACTGACAGAGCCACTCGTCAAAGGAATTTATCTGAAGACACGGTCAACCGGATATGAACTTGACAACTTGAGGAGATGGTTGCAGAAAGCAGATGCATCATCTGTAGACAATATAGAAAAAAATGGTCTCTCCGCAGCTGAAGAATATGACCATTTCACTGACCGCTGGGTGGCGTGGCACACTGTGGCCGAGGTCATTCCCGATACACCGGCAGACCGTCCGCCCCATGAAGCAATAGAAAAGGTTTATGAAACATCAAGAAACGGTTCGACATATATGCTTCGTGTGACGGAAATGCTGCCACCAGGGAGTGAAATGCCATACGATTATGCTAAAGCCATCATATCGGAGACTCTCGGTCGAGAATCAAGAACAGAATATGAACGCAGGCTCATGGCTTCGCTATGCAAAAAGGCACTTAAAGACAGAAAATTACATATAGGCAGTTACAATCCTGCCAATAAAATAATTACGACAACAACTAAAAACTGACAGGAAGTGAAATACGGCAAGATAACAGCCATCGGACTTATGGCTTTATGCATAGGTGTGTCCGCCCGCAACAACGTGATAGACGAAGTGGCATGGGTAGTAGGCGACGAGCCTATCTATAAATCTGAAATCGAAGAACAGTATATGCAGACGCAGTATGACAATTCGCAGCTCGGGGGTGACCCGTATTGCATCATACCCGAACGTATAGCGCTGGAGAAAATTTATCTTAATCAAGCAAAAATCGATACTATTGAAGCTCCTGAAGCTCAGGTGATGAATGCTGTCAATCAGCGCATCAACTTCCTCATAGCCAATCTCGGGTCAAAAGAAAAAGTTGAGGAATATTATCGTAAACCGATGAACGCGCTCAGGGAACAATTGCTTGAAATGATTCGCAACCACTACATCATCGAACAAGTGCAAAGCAATCTGACAAAGAATGTCAAAAGTACTCCGGCCGACGTACGCAAATTCTTCAATTCACTTCCTGAAGACAGCATACCTTTCATTCCGATGCAAGTCGAAGCACAGATAATCACTCTCAACCCACGTATCATGCAGCAAGAAATTGACGATGTCAAAGCGCGGCTTCGCGACTTCACGCAAAGAGTAAATAGCGGCGAGAGCGACTTCGCCACATTGGCAATCATGTACAGTGAAGACGGCTCGAATCTGCAAGGCGGCGAACTCGGTTTCCATGGAAGAGCAGACTTCGTACCTGAGTTCAGCAACGTGGCATTCAATCTCAATGACCCGAAGAAAGTATCCAAGATTGTAGAAACCGAATACGGTTATCATATTATTCAGCTGATTGAGAAACGTGGCGACCAGATTAACTGCCGACACATCCTTTTGCGTCCGAAAGTCAACAGGAAAGATATTGACGATGCCATTATGCGTCTTGATTCATTGAGAACAGACATTATGGCAGGCAAATTTGATTTTGACGGCGCCGTGCGTTTTGTATCACAAGATAAAGACACCAAGAACAACAAAGGTGTCATGCAGAATATGCAGACCGGCACACCCAAATTTGAAATGCAGCAACTGCCGCAAGAAATTGCACGCCAGATTGAAAACATGCAACCTGGAGACATTTCTCGCGCATTTGAAATGAAAGACGCCTCTCGCAATAAAGACGTAGTGGCCATAGTCAAACTTACCAACCGTACCGATGGTCATCGAGCTAATCTGTCGGAAGACTACAACCTCATCAAACAGATGTATGAAGCAAGTGTCAAGGAACAGATTATCAAGGACTGGGTGGAACGCAAGATAAAAGACACATACGTACGCATTGAGGACGACTGGCAGAATTGCGATTTCCAATATTCAGGATGGATTAAATAAATTGGTCACAACAGTCTGACAATGAGAGGTGTTATATTCGGAAACTCACGACGGCTCGCACTGTTCTTCGCTGCCATTCTCACTATGATTGGAGGAATAGCGGCCATGCAACAAGCTCCTGGTAAGCAAAAGACAGCACAGAAGCAGCAATCATTCACCCGTCCTGCTCCCACACGCATAATACGGCCTGAAATTCCGAATGCCAACAGAAACGACACACGAAAAGTCTTTCTTGAAAAAGCTGATAGCCTTTATGCCCCTGAACCTGCGTACGGAATGCCTTCATACCAGATAGTCAAAGGGAATGTAGCATTTCGTCAGGGAGGTATGTGGATGTACTGCGACTCAGCATACTACTATCCCGAATATAACTCACTCAACGCCTTTGGCAATGTCCGGATGCAGAGTGGTGACACTCTTACCGTGTATTCAGACGTATTATATTTCGATGGCGACCAAAAATATGCGAGACTTCGCAACCGTGGTCGTCAACATGTACGACTTATTAACAGAGATGTCACACTTACAACCGATAGTCTCGACTACAGTATTCCCCAGGAATTGGGCTGGTATTACAACGGAGGTGAAATCGACGATAAGACCAGCCATCTGACTTCCGACTATGGACAATACTCCCCGGCGACAAAAGATGCGGAGTTCTACACAGGGGTGACCCTTAGAGGTCGTGATGGTTTTATCATGAATACGGATACTCTTCTCTACAATACCCATACTCACATAGCCAGAATTCTATCGCCAACGAAAATCAAGGGTACACAAGATGAAATCACGACCTCAGGAGGAGAATACAATACCGCCACAATGGAAGCGAGACTGACTTCCCGCTCTGTAATCACGCATAGAGACAGTGCCGGCAGAGTCACAACACTTGAGGGAGACTCAATAATATATGACAATGCTACCCGTGAAAGTCGCGCATACAAATTTCGTAACCCACTGAAGCATCCTCGCGATATGATACTTACGGATACCGCGCATAAAATGATACTCAAAGGTGGATATGGATATTACAACGACAGTACGCACATGGCTTTTGCCACAGAGTATCCGTTGCTTATGGAACACTCTCGTCCTGACACACTCTTCTTACGCGCCGATACGATTAAGACATGGATTGTGGCCGATACGCTTATCAAGAATGACAAAACGACGAAAGAACTGCATATTGCCGAAGCATTTCCTCGGGCTCGTTTCTTCCGTACTGACCTTCAGGGTTTGGCAGATACTATCCGCTCTGTTGAAGCAGACTCTATGATTTATCTCATACGCCGACCGATTGTGTGGGCTGAGAATCGCCAAATCAACGGTAATATAATAACGGTTCACATGAATGACTCTACAGCGGACAGAGTTGATTTGCCGGAGCGCGGAGTAGTATCCGAATGGATTGACGAAGAATTTTATGACCAGCTCTCAGCCAACAAACTGACTGCATATCTTCAAAATCAGACATTGAAACATCTTGATGCAGAAGGTAATGTCATGTCTATCTTCCTGCCACAGGAGAAAGACTCCACCTATAACAAACTTGTCTATTCCGAAAGCAGCTTTCTGAGTATCGACATGGATGACAAGGGACAAATAGATAAAATCAAGATGTGGCCGGAGACCGAAGGAAAGGTCATTCCTCTTTTTATGGTCAAAAGAGCAGACATATACTTACCTACATTCAGGTGGTATGAAGCCCTGCGTCCTCGGCGTGAATGGTATGGCGGTAATTATCGTTGGGCAGATGACCTCGGTGAGCTACCCGAAGAACTGGAACAGTATTTTTCAGCTCCGGATGAGAGAATGTCCGATACTCCGACGAAAGTACAGACAGCTCCGGCGGCACGTATGCCGGGAGGAATGGTGTCGCCAAAATAAATAATCAAACAATTATGAATGACATAATACATTTATTACCTGACTCAGTGGCAAACCAGATTGCAGCCGGCGAGGTGATATCGCGCCCGGCATCAGTGATAAAGGAATTAGTTGAGAATGCCGTAGATGCTGAAGCCGACAATATACAGATAATAGTACGCGACGGAGGTAAAACTCTCATTCAGGTCATAGACAACGGCAAAGGGATGAGCCCGACGGATGCTCGTCTGGCTTTCGAACGACACGCGACGTCAAAAATATCTTCGCCTGAAGACCTGTTCAATCTACAGACAATGGGTTTCCGTGGTGAAGCTCTGCCTTCGATATGCGCGATAGCCCAGGTTGAGATGCATACCCGACAACGAGGGGATGACCTCGGAACACACCTGATAATAAGCGGTTCAAAATGCGAAGAGCAGGAAGTATGCAGTTGTGCTGAGGGCACAAACTTCATGGTCAAGAACCTTTTTTTCAATACGCCTGCCCGCAGGAGATTCTTAAAGTCGGACAAGGTTGAACTCCGGCATATAATGCGCGAATTCGAAAGACTGGCACTTGTGAACCATCATAAGAAAATGTCTATTGACCTCGGCAATAAAACAATTAGTCTCGAACCAGGAAGTTTTGCAGAGCGCATATACTCTCTTTGGCGTGATGCTTCAGACAAGGAACTTTTGCCGCTAAATATAGACACGAAGATTGTTAAAATAAGTGGATTTTTAGGTAAACCTGGAAATTCCCGCAAACTCAACGCCAGACAGTTTTTCATTGTCAACGGTCGCAACATGCGGCATCCCATGTTCCATAAGGCAATAATGCGCAACTATGAAGGGATAATACCAGCCGGAACACAACCTAACTATTACATAAGGTTTGACATTGACCCGGCATCAATCGACGTCAATGTTCATCCGACCAAACATGAAATTAAATTTCAAGACGAGGCAGCTATCTTCAATCTTTTGAGTTCAGCGGTACATAGTGTTCTCCAAATGGGAGGAAATGCACCGGGCATAGAATTTGAGGCGGATTATCTCCCTGTTCAGCCTGTGGCTTCAGGAAAATTAATATCAATGCCCGAAGACGGTATTGACAAAAATTATAATCCTTTTGAAACTGAGACAGCAAGTAGTCCGGTGACCAGAAGAGGAGGAGTCCGACTTGAGCGGATTGAACGAGGTTGGGATGTTCTGACCGAGTCATTCGATGCACCTACTGTCAATTCAGAGGGAGTATACGCAGCTCCGGTATTAAACGGAATGGATAGCGCCGCTATCAATCCTATATGCTTTCAGGCGGCCAAAAAATTTATCGTCGCCAACCGGCGGGATGCCATATATGTCATAGACCAACACCGCGCCCATGTAAGCATTCTGTACAATAGGATGCTGGAATCCAATGCATCGCACGATGTGGCATCGCAAGGAGTAATGCTGACAGAACCTGTTGAACTTAACAGTATGCAGCAGGATGCATTGGAGAAATATGGTAAGGAACTCCGGCGTCTGGGCTTTCAGCTTGACTATATCGAAGACAATAAATGGAAGATTGCAGGAGTACCCTCTTTGCTTGGTAACACCGATGCAAAAACGATGCTGCTTGATATTTTGGAAATGGCTGACGATGAAACAGGAGGCACACCGGAAGACATATATGATAGTATGCTTAACCGTCTGTGCTATTCAGTGGCCAGGACTCAGGCTTTCCGTGGAGGTGATATACTGTCAATTGCACAAATGGAAACATTGGTACGCGACCTTTTTATACTTGATAATTCTGGTATATCACCTTCCGGCAAACCGATTTATATCAAATACGACCTGGACACCATTAGCAAGATGTTCTGACAATATATATTTTATGGAATTATCTGACAAGGTATCTCTGAACTATGACAATATCAATCTGCCACAAAAAGCCGATGCTCTGCTGGCGGCCGATTGTTCGGTAGTAGAAGGATTGCCGGCATTTTATATAGTCGGTATGTCAGACCCAATAAAATTCTCTGCATCGGCTCTAATAAGGTTTCATGGCGAAAGAACAGTCGTGCTAATCAATCTCATAGAATATGTACTTGAAGGAAATTGTGCCGTACTGATTTCCAAAGGAGATATTCTTCAGGTACTTGACATTGACACTTCTGCCTACATGGACGTAATAATAATGTCTGAGCGAATGGTCAACAGATTGAAAATGCTTTACAGCGAAGGAGATGTATTTGCCTACGGACTTGAAGGACATGTTTTTCCGCTGACAGAGACAACTGACAGGCAATTAGCAAGGTTCGTACAATCTCTTGCCGAAATCAGTGCCGATACATCCAACCCACATCTGTTTGAAGCACAGACGCACGCCATCTGTGCTTTCATTTTCAACAGTGGTTATAAAATCTTTCAGCCTGCTAAAGATGCCAATCATGTACCAGGGACTCAGGAGCGTGTGACCGAAGCTTTTCTCGCTCTCGCGCGAGAAAATTTCCGTACGGAACGATTTCTTGACTTCTATGCATCGAAACTTGGAATAACACCCAAACACTTGTCGCGAACGATACGCACAAAAACAGGCGTTTCAGCTGTCGACTGGATTACACGTTATGTAGTGCTTGAGGCAAAAGTTCTGCTTAGAGCTACTTCCATGAGCATCAATGAAATATCTGCCGTTCTAAATTTTCCGTCACAGTCTTTCTTCGGAAAATACTTCAAGCGGTACGCCGGAGTTTCACCCACAGAGTACCGCAATCGTTCATGTATCAACCAATAATTGTATTTCATTCAGGTATGCCGAACCCTTGCGCACGGATGTGGTCGGCAAATACCTTTGAAAAAACCTCGTTGTTATTACGTGGATAGCGTATATCCGTAAATACACTTGCCAACGACGGTTTACAGTTTTCTTCAACATACTTCTTATTCGGAGCGAAATCTTCCTTTGCCTTGAAAATTTCACGTATGTCTTCATCGGTGTAGTCCTTGTAGATATCCATATGAAGAACACCTCCGACCGGAAGTCTCTCAACTTGCTCAGGAATGGGAAGTGCCGGAAATCCTAAAGCAAGGGCTGCTACTGGGACAACACGCTTTGGCAGATGTAATATTTCGGATATTTCCGGCGCATTATATGTAGCTGTGCCGAGATAACATGTTCCAAGCCCCCGCATTTCGGCTACAGTCACAATTTGCTGGGCAAAAATTACAGCATCGATAGCTGCAGCTATAAACGATTGAAAATTGTCAAACCCCGATTCAGCACCTGATAGTTCACACCATTTTACAAAGCGGTTGAAATCTGCGCATATAGTAAGGATGACAGGTGCTCCTGTTGATGCCGGCTGATTGAAATGACATTTTGCAAGACGTTGCCGAAGTTCAGGAGAGCGGGTTGCCACCACGCTATAAAGCTGCATATTTCCACACGTAGGCGCGCGCAATGCATCGTCTACAATTGACTCAATAAGAGAGTCCGGAACAATCTCATTTGAAAACTCGCGGATACTGCTCCGCTTATGAAAGTAGCTCAAATCAGTCATACTTTTTGAAAATTTTATGGTGCAAAGATAACAAAAAAATTCACTTTTACTGAAAGTCTCCAACCCGCATGGGTAAACGGATTTGCAAATTAAAAAACACATAAATCACTGATATATAATTAATTGTATTTAAGTGACTGAAAATGAGTCCGCGAGAAAATAATCCACAAATTTGATTTGCAAGAACAAAAAAATGTTTAGATATTTGCACAAAACAAAAACTAACCTCACACTTCGATGAACTCGAACACGGACAACACACTCTCACAGAAACACCCTCAAGTGTATACTTACGACCAAGCCTACGAAGCCAGCGTGGAATATTTCAACGGCGATGAACTTGCTGCCCGCGTATGGGCGAGTAAATACGCACTGAAAGACTCGTATGGAAATATATATGAGAAGACGCCTGATGACATGCATCATCGCATGGCTCGCGAATTTGCTCGCATAGAAGCAAAATATCCCAATCCGATGTCTGAGGAAGAAATCTTCGACCTGATGAAAGGCTTCCGATATATCGTACCTCAAGGAAGCCCGATGACCGGTATTGGCAATGAATTTCAGGTTGCATCATTATCCAATTGCTTCGTAATAGGGCTGGACGGTCACCCCGACTCTTACGGAGGCATAATAAAGATTGACGAGGAACAGGTTCAACTGATGAAACGTCGCGGAGGAGTAGGGCACGACCTCAGCCATATTCGTCCGAAAGGTAGTCCGGTAAAAAACTCTGCACTGACATCGACGGGTCTCGTGCCTTTTATGCAACGGTACAGCAACTCCACACGTGAAGTAGCCCAAGACGGTCGCCGCGGTGCTTTAATGCTGAGTGTCAGCATAAAACATCCTGATTCCGAGTCTTTCATCGATGCCAAAATGGAGGAGGGAAAAGTAACAGGTGCAAATGTATCGGTCAAGCTGACCGACGATTTCATGGAATGTGCGTTGGCTGACAGAGAATTTATTCAAGCATACCCCGTCAACTCTACATCCCCGGAATATACACACCCCGTAAACGCAAAAAATCTTTGGAACAAAATCATACATAACGCCTGGAAAAGTGCTGAACCCGGTGTGCTTTTCTGGGATACGATACAGCGCGAGTCAATTCCTGACTGCTACGCAGACCTCGGATTTGAGACCGTATCGACCAACCCCTGCGGCGAAATTCCTCTTTGTCCTTACGACAGTTGCCGCCTTGTGGCAATCAACCTTTTCGGTTACGTCGTAAACCCATTCACCCCGGAAGCTTATTTTGATTTCGACCTTTTCCGTACACATGTGCGTAAGGCTCAGCGACTCATGGATGACATCATCGACCTCGAAATGGAGAAAATCGATGCCATCATCAATAAAATAAAATCTGACCCGGAAACAGCTGAAGTAAAAGCTACCGAATTACACCTTTGGGAGAAAATCCGCGAAAAAACACTTAAAGGGCGTCGTACAGGATGCGGAACAACTGGTGAAGGAGACATGCTGGCAGCACTTGGATTGCGTTATGGTACTCGCGAAGCGACCGACTTTTCAACAGAAGTACACAAAGCCCTGGCGCTTGCCTATTATGGAGCCTCGGTAGACATGGCTGCCGAGCGCGGAGCATTCGAGATTTACGATGCTGAACGTGAAAAAAACAATCCATTCATACTTCGTCTGAAAGAGGCAGACCCCGCACTGTATGAAAAAATGGTACGTCAGGGACGCCGTAATATAGCTTGTCTTACCATAGCGCCTACAGGTACTACGTCGCTGATGACCCAGACAACGTCAGGTATAGAACCTGTATTCTTGCCAGTCTATCAGCGCCGTCGCAAAGTCAATCCGGGCGATGCCAATGTTTCAATAGACTTTGTGGACGAAGTGGGCGATGCGTTTGAAGAATACATCGTATATCATCATAAATTCCTGCAATGGATGCAGACAGCGGGTATCCCGGTCCGCAAGAACATGACTCCTGCAGAAATTGAAGAACTTGTCAAACAATCACCATATTATAAAGCAACCAGCAACGATGTAGACTGGCTCGAGAAGGTACGAATGCAAGGAGCTGTACAGAAATGGGTAGACCACAGTATCAGTGTAACGATAAATCTTCCGGCAGATGTGAGCGAGGAACTCGTCAGTCGTCTTTATGCTGAGGCATGGCGCTCAGGATGTAAAGGTTGCACCGTATACCGCGACGGTTCGCGTAACAATGTTCTCGAAGCCGTAAAAGAAGTCAAGAAGAAACAGCCTGAGCTCATCCATACCGCGGAAAACGTAATCAAACGTCCAATAGAACTTGAGGCTGATGTTGTACGTTTTCAAAATAACAAAGAGAAATGGATTGCTTTTGTCGGACTTGCTGACGGCAAGCCCTACGAAATCTTTACCGGTCTTGCAGATGATGAGGACGGTATATTCTGCCCCAAAAGCGTACAGAAAGGTAAAATCATAAAAGCTGTGGACGAAACCACCGGCAAAAAACGATATGACTTTCAGTTTATCAACAAACGCGGCTATAAGACAACGATTGAAGGTTTGAGCGACAAGTTTAACCCTGAATTCTGGAACTATGCCAAACTTATTTCAGGGGTACTACGCTATGGAATGCCCATAGACCAGGTTCTTAAACTTGTATCAAGTCTTGAACTTGATTCTGCAAGCATCAACACATGGAAAAACGGTGTAGAGAGAGCTCTTAAGAAATATCTGCCGAATGGAACTGAAGCAGAAGGACAAAAATGCCCTAATTGTGGAGCAACCACACTTATCTACCAGGAAGGCTGCCTAATCTGTACAAGCTGCGGTAACTCCAAATGCGGTTAAACTAATAAAAATATGTTAAAAATCAACGGGCGGAGACATCCTAACGGTCTTCGCCTGTTTTTATTTGTGTAGCCAACTTAATACAGAAATGGTTACAACAAAATATACAGGAGGATAAATCAAATTTTTTGATTAAATTTACAGCCTGAAGCAAATTCTACAGGAAACACTACTGACATGAAAAGATATATCAAACTCGCATTTAACATAAACTACCGCACTCATTGGGGCGAATCGTTATATGTTTACGGCAACATACCCGAATTAGGCGGAGGCAATCCTACCGAAGCAAAAAGAATGGATATGACCGGCTCTGAAACATGGACACTTGAAATCAAGACTGATAAACTTCCGCATGAAGTAAAATACAACTATGTGGTCAAGCCAGACCATGGAGAATGGCGTTTTGAATGGGGTGAGCCACACATACTGCAATCCGGTAGCGGCATAGAGAAATATATTTTGGAAGACAGTTGGTGTGACAGGCCGTCTGACGGCCCATTCTTTTCGTCGGCATTTACCCACAGCATCCTTCGGCGGCAGTCTCCGGCAGCTGCAGTAAAAACACGTAGTGGCAAAATAGTAATAAGTGTCTATGCTCCTACCATACGCCCAGGACATATACTTGGCATAACAGGTGCTGACGCTCACCTTGGCAGTTGGAATCCTGACAAAGCCATAGCGATGAACGATGCACATTTTCCCTTGTGGCAAGCAGAATTGTCACTCCCACCTGAAAGCATACATACCGAATATAAATTCGTAATATTGGATGCATCC
The DNA here is from genome assembly GCA_964452865.1 of uncultured Sangeribacter sp. GTDB lineage: Bacteria > Bacteroidota > Bacteroidia > Bacteroidales > Muribaculaceae > Lepagella. The sequence continues at coordinate 19,104 of CAYVNJ010000015.1, forward strand.
AACCATAATATTGTGGCATGGGAAAAAGGGGAGAACCGCATATTAAGCCTGGGAGCACGCAATATCCACGATTTCATTGCCCTCAATGTTGCGGAATTCAGAGACCCGTCGGAGCACTGGAAAGGTGCGGGCACAGCCATACCGGTATTCGCAATACGTACGGAAGATGATTTCGGTGTAGGTGATTTCATGAGCATTAAAAAAATGGTGGACTGGTGTCACCTCACCAATCAGAAAGTGCTTCAGCTCCTCCCTGTCAACGATACGACTAAAGACGGCTCATGGATTGACTCATATCCTTATAACGCAAACTCGACATTCGCACTACATCCGCTTTACATTCGCATTCAAGATACGGGTGAGCTTTCAAATCCGGATGTAAGAGAAAGATTTGCCGCGTTGAAATTGGAACTCAATTCTTTGCCTGAAGTTGATTATGAACGAACATACGCCGCCAAAATGGAGTATCTGCGTATAGTTTTCGATGAAAAGAAACAATCTATTCTTGCCCAGCCGGAGTATAAAATGTTTGTTGAGGTAAACCGCAGCTGGCTTGAAGCATACGCAGCATTTTGTATTATGCGTGACATACACGGCACACCGGACATGTCGGCATGGGGCAAGTATTCGATATATAGCGACAGCAAAGCACAAGAAATATGCAAACAACATTCTGACGACGCTGATTTCATCTGCTTTGTACAATATCATCTTGACCGTCAGCTGCGTTCGGCACGTGATTATGCTCACGCCAATGGTGTAATACTTAAAGGAGACATTCCTATCGGTATAAGCCGATACAGCGTTGACGCATGGCAAAACCCGAGACTTTACAACATGGATTGTCAGGCAGGCGCACCGCCGGATGATTTTTCTATCCAGGGGCAGAACTGGGGTTTCCCTACATATAACTGGGATGAAATGGCCCGCGACGGTTTCGCCTGGTGGAAGTCGCGTTTCCGTAAGATGTCTGAATATTTCGATGCATATCGCATTGACCATGTATTAGGTTTCTTCCGTATCTGGCAGATACCGATAGATGCCGTACACGGGCTATTAGGCTATTTCAATCCGGCTTTGCCTTTCTCTCCGGAAGAAATGAAGCGAGACTACGATTTCTGGATTAATACGGATGTCCAGACATCACCATATATCATGGAATGGATGCTAGGCGACTTCTTCGGAGAATACACCGACGAAGTGCGCGGACTCTTCCTCGACCAGATTACATCCGACCGGTATCGTCTCAAACCATTTGTAGATACTCAGGTGAAAGTCGAGGCTTATTTTGCTGACAAACCGCACGACGATAAGCATAATCGCCTTAAAAATGCCCTCATGGGTCTCATTGACGATGTACTGTTCATAGAAGACCCCTATAACCACGGACACTATCACCCGCGCATTTCGGCTCAGTTCACCTACCAGTACCGTGCGCTCAACGACTATGAACGTTGGTGCTTCGACCGTCTTTACAACAACTTCTTCTATCACCGTCATAATGATTTCTGGTATGGCAAAGCCATGTGGAAACTCCCCCCACTACTTGAGGCCACACAAATGCTCACCTGCGCGGAAGACCTCGGCATGATACCTGACTGTGTACCTGAAGTAATGCACAACCTTCAGATTCTGTCGCTCGAAATACAACGTATGCCCAAGAGTCCTCATGAAGAATTTGGCAACACATGGGAGTATCCTTACTACTCTGTGTGCACATCGTCCACACATGACATGCCCGGCATTCGTGGCTGGTGGGAAGAAGACCATGCTAAATCGCAGCAATTCTTCAATAATATACTGCATGAACAAGGTCCTGCCCCATACTTTGCCGAGCCATGGGTTTGTCGCAAGATAGTTGACCTTCAGTTGCTTTCGCCTTCTATACTTTGTATTCTGCCGCTGCAAGACTGGCTTTCTACCGACGGTCAGCTTCGTAGAGAAAACCCGGCCGAAGAACAAATTAACATTCCAGCAATCAGCAGACACTACTGGCGATACCGTATGCACCTGACGGTTGAAAGACTTATGAAGGCTGACAAGTTCAATTCTGACATTCGCAATATGATTGACAATGCCGGCCGCTGACAATATGGACAAGAACCCGTTGTATCACCCACCAGGGTATAGTGTCACGGAGCGAGAATATCTCTGGAAGAGACCATGGCTTACTGTCAGGAAAGATTCTATCAAGTTTCCCGACGGTCGGGTAAATCCTGAATATTATGTATTGGAATATCCGGACTGGATTAATGTAACTGCCATTACTGAAGACGGCAAATTCATTATGGAGCGCCAATATCGTCATGGACTTGGCATAATGTCGCTTGAAATTTGTGCCGGTGTAATCGAAGCAGGGGAAACACCACTCGAAGCTGCACGCAGAGAATTACTTGAGGAGACGGGCTATTCCGGCGGAGAATGGGAGGAAGTGATGACCCTTTCAGCCAATCCGAGTACTACTAACAATCTTGTTCATTGCTTCATGGCTTGTGGAGTCAGGCGTACTTCCGAGCAGAACCTGGACCCTACAGAGTCAATAGAAGTATGTCTGATGAGTGAAGACGACGTTTATCAGGCGCTCAATTCCGGAAAGATTGTACAATCGCTCATGGCAGCCCCACTGTGGAGGATGTTCGCACTTAAAAACCAATGCAAATGAAACTGCTGAAGATACTTTTAGCCTCAGTCATAGCCATATCAGCCCATAACACATCGGCATGCACATCAGGAATATTCGCAGCCACAGCCACGCGTTACGGACGCCCGATTCTTTGGAAACATCGTGATACGTCGACCATCGATAACAAAGTTGAATACATTCCGGCATCCGACGGAGCATACGCATACACTGCATTGTTCAATGCCGACGATAAGAAGTGCCGCGAGGCATGGACCGGGATGAACTCAGTCGGATTTGCCATTATGAACACGGCATCGTACAACATCAAGGACGACAATGTCCCGGAAAAGGATATGGACAAGGAAGGAGAAGTGATGACGATTGCATTGCGTACCTGCCGGACTGTAGATGACTTCGAACAGCTGCTCCGCAATCTGCCCAGGCCAATGGGTGTAGAAGCGAATTTCGGAGTTATTGATGCCGAAGGCAATGGAGCTTTTTTCGAAACCAACAATCATTCATTTGTGAAATACGATGTCAACGATGCACCAGGGCATGCGCTCATCCGTAGCAATTACAGTCATTCCGGCCGACGCGACGAAGGTTTCGGGTATATTCGCGAAGCAAATGCGGAACATCTGCTGCAGCCTATTATTGAGAAACACGATGTGACACCTGAATTTCTCACCGAGGAAGTATCGCGTAGTTTCTATCACGACCTGTTCAAATCAGACATGTCATCAGAAAATGTTGAATGGCTCATTGACCAAGACTTTATTCCAAGATACAAAAGTACCGGTGTTTTTGTGATTGAGGGAATTCACCCCTTGGCCGACGCCTCGACTGTCCACCCCGGCGACCTGGAAAACGAATATATCTTATGGTGCGGAATGGGCTACCCTCCATGTGCCGACATACAGCCGGTCTGGTGCAAACCTGGCGGGGTAGACGAAACATTACGCGGAATAGGAGAGAACGGACGGTCTCCACAATGCGACATGGTCAAAGCACGTCGTGCTGAAGTATTTCCAATTGAACGCGGCAGTGGGGAGCATTATATACGCCTGGACGTGTTGCGCAACCCTGACGGCACTGGATATCTGCAAACACTTCCTGAAAAAAACAGGAAAATCTACGAAACCATACGCAGCAAACGCGAAGGCAGGCACTGACATATATGGAAATCAATCATACGACCGCCACTTTTCATATACCACAAAACCGGCTACTCAGACAGCTTTTCATAAGTCATGGACTCATGCCTGCCGCGATAACGGTTGCAGTTTTAGTAATTCTCCTAATTCTAGGATTTGTCAACGACTTGAGATTTGCGATTCTGGCCTTTATGTTACTTTTTACGGTTATACCGTTTATGACGGCAATTATGTACTTCCTTTTCGGGCTTAAACCTGCAACAGCTCTCAATGGACTTCCTCACAACATATCTTTGACCTCAAAAGGGCTTAATGTGACGGTTTTCCCTCGTCAGCTGGCCGACGAGGAAGAAGAGCCAGAACCGGTTGTACGCACATTTACTCTTTCATCCACAACGAAATATTCGTCTGACAGTTATGGCATTACAATCTGGCCTGCAGGTCATAAGTCCGGTTTTCTCACCATACCTTATCATGTTTTTGACGATACTGACCAGTTCAGCCAGTGGATGAACAGTCTGCGACTATATCTCGATAAGAAATAATTCGCTATCTTTGCCGGGAGATTAACTTACACTAAAAAAAATCTAAAGCTCATTGTTGTTTGTTATACGGATACATTAAAACATCCACTGTAGACTATGTATGACGATGACAGGAAAGAGTTGCTGAACAAGGTAAGAAATATGCCAATACTCAAGGGTAACAAGAAGTATTGTTTTGCCATGGAGATGGTTGTTCGCGATTACGAACTTGATTGCGAACAGATAGTCAATAACGCCAACTATCTGCACTATATGGAACATTCACGCCATACTTTCTGTGCGGAAGCAGGGCTGTCGTTTGTAGAAATGCATCGTTGTGGTTTCGACCTCGTGGTACGTAAAATAGAAATAGAATACAAGACTTCACTGCGTGGAGGTGACCATTTCATCTGCTGCTTGCGCGTTGAAAGAAAAGGTGCGCGTTTCATCTTTCATCAGGATATAGTTAAGAAAAACGGCGAATTGGTGACTACCGCATTAGTGACGATAGTCTGTCTGCACGACGGCAAACTCACACGAGGTAATGAACTCGCAACCATTTTCGGCAAATACCTCAAATAATAAAAGATGTCGCCTGACGAGCCTGACTTTATCAGCCTGCTGACCCTGGCTCTTACGCCTTCGATTAGTGGAGAAGACATGCTTGATTACAGCTCCTCTGGCATGTCTCCGGAGGAGTTTCTTTCAAGTTTGCGAAGATACTCGGCAATGTCGGCCGATACAAAGGCCGATATCAGAAATAAGGCCATCAAAGAAGCGGAATTTATATACAGACATCATATAAGGGTTCTTTTTATTACTGACCCAGATTATCCCGCTTTACTTCGCAGAAGTAGTGATGCACCAGGGGTAATTTTCGTTGCCGGTCATTGCCCGGCATCATTCAATCATTCATTGTCGGTAGTAGGTACACGCCATGCCACACAATACGGATTACGCGAATGTTCATCCATTCTTGGCGACCTGGCTGTCTGTTTCCCAGATTTATGGATAGTCAGCGGTCTGGCTTATGGAGTGGACGCATGTGCGCACAAAGCAGCCTTGGAGCATCATCTGCCGACAATGGCTGTTGTCGCTCATGGGCTCGACACAATTTATCCTGCACTACACCGCAATCTTGCAAAAAGCATCATTGATGCAGGCGGGGCGATAATCACACAATATCCTTCGGCCACACCTCCATTCCGTCCATACTTTCTTCAACGAAATAAAATCATTGCCGGAATATCGGAAGCAACCTTTGTTGTCGAGAGTGACGTCAAGGGAGGGGCAATGTCTACTGCACGGAGCGCATACGAATGTGGCAGAAATGTCTTCGCTTTACCAGGCAGGACGACCGACCGTTATAGTGCGGGATGCCTTAAACTGATTTCATCCCGACTGGCAAATCTCGCTTCGTCAGCAAAAGAGATAGCTGACATTCTGGAATGGATACCAATGAATTCCGACAAATCAGTCCAGAAATCATTATTTCCTGAACTCACAGGCATGCAACAAGATATTGTCGATACAATCCGCAATGCAGGCAGGGAAATATCGATTGATGAAATAAACTCGTCCACAGGAATTACCGTACCGCAACTCCTGACCACTCTGTTTGAACTTGAGATGCTCGGAATTATAAGTAAATATCCGGGCGACCGTTACGGTATTTGCTGACCACCTACAATAAACAAAGTCCGGCATCCTGAGTTCACACCCCGAATGCCGGAAAAATTGATTATTAACCTACAAAACTCTCTATTTATTTCTTACTTACTTTCAAATTTAATAAGTTATTTATTCTCGCGCACGGTAGGTTCTGTGGAAACGGAAGCCCCGGTACGCTTAAATTTTTTAGGCTCTTTATCTTTTCTGTCGTCTTTGACTTTTTTCATCTGAGCCTTATTGGCATTGTAAGTAGCCATCTGCTCGGGAGTAAGGATTTTAGCAAGACCCTTATCAAAATCCTGCATACGTTTCGCACGCGATTCTTTCATTTTCTTCATCTCCTTCTCAGTGCTTTTGTGTTGTTTGTCGCGCAGTACTCTCAGTTCTGCTTGCTGAGCGGGAGTCAGTTCGATACCTTTGAATAATTTTTCCTGCATTTCCTTTTTACCAAGATGACGTCCATCTTTCTTACCACGGCAGTCGTCCGATTTTTTCATGCAACAAGACTTTTCTGTTTTTTCCTTCTTGGGGCATGAGGGATTTTGAGCTGAAACAGTGGCGGCAGAAACGCCGGCTATCAAAAGGCACATGGCCATAACAATCTTTTTCATGTCTGTCAAATTTTTTAAGTGTTTAACTTTTTTGTTTGCATATATGACCATAATACGTATCAAACAGTTTAAGTGTAAAAATGTTAAAAAATCTTCATCAATCTTAACGGCCACATACATTCCTGACAATCTGTATGTTAGAACAGCGTGCGAACAAAATCCTGAACCTGTTGAGATATATTTGCCTCTATTGTTTGTTATTAAATTATGAACATAAAGACCAAGCATATACTATGGATAAAGACAGAATCATCCCTCCTTCAGAACTGATAATTAATGAAGACGGCTCAGCATTCCACATACACCTGCGCCCCGACCAACTACGCGACAACATCATACTCGTAGGCGACCCTGGACGGGTGGATATGGTTGCATCCTACTTCGACACTAAGGATTACGACGTACAATCGCGCGAATTTCATGCGATAGGTGGTACATACAAAGGAAAACCTATCATGTGCATATCGCACGGCATCGGCCCAGACAATATAGAAATAGTGCTTACGGAACTCGACGCTCTCGCTAATATCGATTTCGAGACACGCAAAGTCAAACCGCAACATCGTACTCTACGAATGGTACGTGTAGGTACGTCAGGCTCGCTACAGGAGAACATCCATGTCGGCGACTTTGTAATAGCCGAAAAAGCAATGGGATTTGACGGCATATTGAATTTCTATGCCCAGCGAGATGTTGTTTGTGACCTCGAATTCGAAGCTCGCTTCTGCCGCCACGTCAACTGGCGTCATTCATGGGCAGCTCCGTACGTTGTCGATGCTGACCCTGAGTTACTGTACACCATAGGTCGCGACGATATGATAAGAGGATATACCATTGCTGCCGTAGGTTTCTATGCTCCTCAAGGCAGATGCATCCGTCTGCCGCTTGCCGACCCGAATCTGAACGAAAAGATAGAGTCTTTCGAATTTCACGACAGACATATAACAAACTTCGAAATGGAAAGCGCTTGTCTGCAAGGATTAGCATTGCTACTCGGCCACAAAGCCATGACCGTTTGCTGTATCATAGCTGAACGACGTCTCAACAACGCCGATACCGACTACAAACCGCATGTCCGCCGGCTCATCGAACAAGTAATCGAGCGTATATAAAAATATAGATATATGCGATAGACAGGGCGTTGTCGAAAGGATATCGACAACGCCCTCTTATGTATATTTACTGGTTGATTATTCTTCTTTTTCCATCAATTCGAGCAGACGCATTTCAGCTGCATCAATCTCTGCAATGACAATGCCTATTCGCTCAGACGCCGTCATCATGCTCTCTGCATTCATTGTCCCCGAAGACATCTCATCAGTTAATTTCTTTTTCTCTGCCTCGAGTTCGGGAAGACGGGAGTTGAGTTCTTCCATCTCCTTCCGCTCCTTAAAGGTCAGGCGATTGGTATCTCTGACCCGTTGTTTTCTTGTATCGGCTTTCTTTTCCGACGTTCTTGAAGTATCTTTATCCTCCCGTAGCCGGTTTTCAAGACAATGTCGATATGTAGAATAGTCTCCGGGAAAATCGGATATCACACCGTCTCCCTCAAATACGAAAAGATGCTCGGCCACTCGGTCAAGAAAGAAGCGGTCGTGCGAAATGACTATCAGACAACCCTTAAATTTTGACAGATATTCCTCAAGCACACTCAGTGTTATGATATCTAAATCGTTTGTGGGCTCATCGAGTATTAAGAAATTGGGATTGCGCATCAGCACTGTAGCAAGATACAATCTGCGTCGTTCACCACCGCTCAATTTGACTATGGGCTTACGCTGCTCTGCTGGTGAAAACAGAAACATGTTGAGGAATTGCGAAGCCGAAAGGGTAGTTTTATCATCAATACGGATATATTCAGCCACATCTGTCACAGCATCTATTACAAGTTTATCCGGATTAAACGCCAAACCTTCCTGGCTGTAATAGCCGAACTTGACAGTGGTACCAATATCAAAATATCCGTTGTCAGGAGCTACCAGACCCTGCAACATCTTTACAAACGTCGACTTTCCGACTCCATTCCCCCCGACAATACCTACTTTATCATATCGTGCGAAATCATAGCTCCAGTCCGAAATAATCTTCTTATCGCCAAATGATTTGGTCACATTTCTTGCCTCAAAAATTTTTGAACCAATATATGATCCATGCTGACCGAGGCTCAAAGAATGCTCGGTACGTTGCTGTGCGGCTCGCTGCTCCAGCTGGTGGAAATTATCTATCCTGTAACGTGCTTTTGAACCTCGAGCCTGAGGCTGACGACGCATCCAGTCAAGTTCGGTTCGGAGCAGGTTTTTCACCTTAGCGGTGCGGGCATCAAAAGCATCTTCACGTTCCTGCTTCTTTTCAAGATAATAATCGTAGTTACCGCTATAAGTGTAGCACTGGCCACCGTCAATTTCAAGAATTTTATTACATACCCGGTCCAGAAAATATCGGTCATGAGTCACCATGAGCAATGTTGACTTACTCTTCGTTAGAAAGCCTTCGAGCCACTCAGTCATTTCAATATCCAGATGGTTGGTCGGCTCGTCGAGAATGAGAAATTCCGGTTCAGTCAGAAGAACACGTGCAAGAGCCACACGCTTTATCATGCCTCCCGACACCTCCGAAACAAGTTGTTCAGTGTTATGAATACCAAGCTTTCCGAGCATCTGGCGGGCTTTATCTTCAAATGCCCAATCGTCTGACGGAGCTCCCTGACATACATTCCACATTACCGACCGGTTCTTAACAAAATCGGGATTTTGGCTTAAAAAACCAACTTTAAGGTTGTTGCGGTAGACTACATTTCCTGAATCGGGAGTTTCATTACCGGTCAGAATTTTCAATAAAGTACTTTTGCCTTCACCATTTCGAGCTACCAAGGCAACTTTATCACCCTTGAAAATTCCAAACGTTACATCGGCAAAGAGCAAGCGGTCGCCATACGACTTTGTAAGACCTTCGACTTGCAGATAGCTTATCATCTCAATACTGTAATAAAGAGTAGGGCACGCCCGGAATGAGCCTCGGACGTACCCTCGTTGCTATTAAATAGACGGCTTATCAGAGTGCCGCAATTACTTCTATTTCTACAAGAGCCTGCTTAGGGAGCTCCTTGACTGCAAACGCGCAGCGTGCGGGATATTCCTCTTTGAACTCCTGTGCATAAACCTCGTTCATAGGACCGAAGTTAGCCATGTCTGAAAGGAATACAGTTGTCTTTACAACATTGTCAAGTGTTGCGCCTGCTTCAGCCAGGATAGCCTTGATATTAGCTATTGACTGTGCTGTCTGACCCTTGATATCTTCAGGCATTGAGCCGTCAACAGCATTGATAGGAAGCTGACCTGACACGAAAATAAGGTTGCCTGTACGTACTGCCTGGCTGTATGGACCGATAGCTGCGGGAGCTGCAGTCGATTTGATTGCTTGTTTCATTTTCCTTTTATCTCTCTTTTATCGTTAATAAATCAATCCTCGAGCTTGTGGATAACGAGACCTGAACGAAGTTTAGGCTCAAACCATGTGGTCTTGGGAGGCATGATATTACCTGTGTCAGCAATGTTGATGAGCTGCTTCATGGTCACAGGATACAATGCAAGAGCCATCTTCATTTCGCCAGAGTCAACTCGACGTTTGAGCTCTTCAAGACCACGGATACCGCCCACGAAGTCAATGCGCTTGTCGCTGCGGAGGTCGGTGATGCCGAGGATGTCGCGGAGGATAAGGTCGGAAGACACTGTCACGTCAAGCACGCCGATGGGGTCCTTGTCGTCGTATGTACCCTCCTTGGCGGTGAGGGAATACCAGCGTCCGTCGAG